>JALSON010000029.1 GCA_026986455.1 Thermococcaceae archaeon
CAATGTTGTTTGTTATTGTGCCGTCCCACTTGTGTCTTATGTACAGGGGAGCGACAAAATCGTACCCATCCTCGATCGGCTTTGCGAATTTATATATCCACTCCGGTGTTATGCTCCTTAAATCGCTGTCAACAAAGACAAGTGCATCAACCCCCTCGTCCCTCGCAACTTCCATGAGCTCCTTCATCGCACTGCCCTTGCCCGGAATTGGCCATTTATAAACAAAACTCCTGACTTCAACACCCTCCGGAACCTTAGCACT
Organism: Thermococcaceae archaeon; assembly: GCA_026986455.1. Classification (GTDB taxonomy): domain Archaea; phylum Methanobacteriota_B; class Thermococci; order Thermococcales; family Thermococcaceae; genus Thermococcus. The sequence continues at coordinate 263 of JALSON010000029.1, forward strand.
AAGCACGGCGTCCCTTGTGCCATCCCTGCTTCCTCCGTCAGCGTTGACCACCAAACCTCCTCCGAAATATCTCTCAAGCCCTTTAGCCGCCTGCTCAACAACAAATGATATCGTGTCCCCGTTGTTATAGCTGGGTATCCCGACCATCACCTTCATATTTCCACCACCTTCTAAATATACAACCATTCAAAGTGGTTTTATTTTAGAAAGGTTTATATATCTTTTGTGCCACCCTCTCCGGGGGATCCCCATGGGAAAGCTCGAAGTTGGAATAGTAGGCTGTGGAAACATATTCAACCTGGCCCACAAACCCGCCTTAAAGCACATGGAGTGCATTAAAGTTACGGCCTGTGCCGATATAGATGAAGAGCGGGCCAAAGAAGGTGCAAAGTTTTTCAATGCCAGGGCATTTCAGAGTCTTGATGAGTTTTTTGACCTCGATTTTGATGTTGTTGAAATCCTGACTCCAACATACACTCATGCGGAGATCGCCATAAAGGCCCTGAAGGCAGGGAAGCATGTCATAGTCGAGAAGCCGATAGCATTGACCACCGAAGAAGCTGAAAGGATGATCAAAACCGCCGAAAAAGAAGGACTCAAGCTCTTCGTCGGCCATGTACGGCGTTTTGACAAGAGATGGGTTCAGATGAAAGACATCATCAAGAAAAGGAATATACTCCCAATGCATATAAGGAAGACCGAGGTTCAGAACCTCCCCTTCCCCGCGCACTACTGGTACTGGGATGAAAGCAAAAGCGGCGGCGTGGCTCTTGATCTTGGGGTGCATGTAACTGACTTCCTGCGCTGGTTCTTTGAAAGCTCACCCATTGAAGTTCTTGGAGTGGGAAAGGCAATCAAGGAAGAGGCCAAGACCAACAACACCTTCGACCACTTCATCATGATGATAAAATTCGAAGGCGGCAAAACCGGCATAGCCGAGGTGAGCTGGGCATATCCGTATCCAGCACGCTATGGAGTTTTCTACCATCATGTTGATGTGATCGGCAAAAACGGCAGGATAAGGTACACACCACTCGATACACCGGTTGTGGGTGTTGCAAAGGCCAACTTTGAGATGCCGAGGTTCTCCCCGTTGCTCTCAACGTTCCCTGATGCCTTTGAAAGGGAGCTGAGACACTTCTTCGACTGTATAAAAAACGACACAGAGCCCGCTGTTACCGCACATGACGCATTGATAGCCCTGAAAATTGCTGAAAAAGCCAAGGAGAGTGCCCGGAAAGGGGAGGTGGTGAGATTATGAAGAAGCTCAACTTCGGCATAATAAGCTATGCTCACCCCCACGCAATCAGATATGCCTCAACGATAGCCCAGAGCAGGAGAGCAAAGCTCCACTCAATATCCGGGGATGGAGCAAACTCAGATGTGGCGAAGGGGGAGGCAAAGAAGTATGGAGCCAAATTCTACAGGAATTATGAGGATCTCCTGAAGGACGAAAATGTCGAGGCTGTGTATATTGCCATTGAGACCTACAGACATAAAGAGGTTGCAATCAGGGCCGCAGAGGAGGGGAAGCACATACTCCTCGAAAAGCCCATAGCCCTAACGCTGGATGATGCTGATGAGGTAATAAAGGCCGCGGAAAAGAATGACGTGAAGCTCATGCTGCCCTTCAACCCGCGCTTCACTGACCCCCTTATAAAAGCCAAGGAGATGGTTGAAGCTGGGGAAATCGGGGCGCTGGAGTATATCCATGCAATCTCCGAAAACGTGAAGCCACCCATATTCCTTCAGGGGCTCAATATGGAGTGGTTCCTTGACGTCAGAAAGTCCGGCGGCGGTGGATTCATGGACACCGCACCGCACGGGATAGACTCCCTCCTCTGGCTGACAAAGAGTCTTCCAAAAAGGGTTTATGCCGACATCGGAGCAAAGATATACGGCTTCCCCGTTGATGATATAGGGACTGCAGTTTTGGAATTCAAAAACGGCATCATAGCTGTCCTAACAGCAGGATGGGGGAACCCAAAGGGGTACTCCTACGGGCTTGAGATAAAGTACTACCTCGTCGGAAGGGAGGGCTTCCTTGATGTCAGAACGGCCTATCCCGATTTTACGGTATATCAGGACAGGGCTGAGAAGATATACTGGGACAGGCCGGATGTAAGGGCAATAGTGGAGAAATTCGTGATGGCGGTTCTGAAGGACAGGGAAGTCCCGATAAGCGGCGAAGATGCCAAAAAGAACCTCGCCATTATCCTTGCTGCTTACGAATCCTCCACTACAGGAAAGAAGGTATCCCTTAGTTTATAATCGCCTATTTTTTGCCTTTACATTTTTGTAAAAACAACCACTTTCAGTGGTTTTGAAACATAAAACTTATATATACCTTCTGCATGAAATATGCTTTGACGTATGGAGGTGTCGTTCCATGAACAGGAAGATACTGAGTTTGTTTTTAATTGGAGTGATGGCATTTGCCGTGGTTGCAAGCGGCTGTATAAGTGGAGGAGGAAGCACCACCACCTCCTCATCTGCACCAAGCACAAGCAGCAGTGCATCATCTACCACCACAAAAACCGGTGGTAAAGTTGTCTGGGCATCAACACAGCTGGTGCCCCCTGCAGAGAGAGCCTTTATCCTCAATACAGTACTGCCGGGATTCAAGAAGCAGACCGGGATTGATGTGCAGTTTGTCCCGATAAGCTACTTTGATCTGAGCACGAGGCTTGCAGCAGAAGAAAAGAGCGGCAAGGTTACCATAGACCTTATCGGAGATCTCCATGGAGCTATGGACTATTATCAGTCCCAGGGATGGCTTATGGATCTGAGCAACATGCCCCAGCTCAAGGGCAGAACATTCATATCAACCTTTGAAAAGTATGCCATGATAAGAGGCACAAAAGCATACATCCCCTGGATGAGTGCCACGTACGTGATGGTTATCAACAAGGAGGCCTTCAAGTACCTGCCAAGCGGGCTCACGGAGCAGGATGTTATGCAGGGCACAAGCAAGTGGACATATGATGCTCTTCTTGCATGGGCCAAGAACATCTATGAAAAGACGGGTAAAAAGGAGCTCGGATTCCCGGTTAAGGGTCTCTTCCACAGATTCCTCCATGGTTATCTCTACCCATCCTACACAGGATATGAGGTTAAGAAGTTCGATTCTCCTGAAGCCATCCAGATGTGGAAGTACCTCAAGAACCTCTGGCAGTATGTGAACCCCTCAAGCACAACATGGGATGAGATGGCAGACCCGCTCCTGAGAGGGGATGTTTTGATAGCATGGGATCACACAGCAAGAATCAAGGATGCAATAACGAAAGAACCTGACAAGTTTGTAGTTGTCCCAGTGCCAAGAGGGCCGAAAGGCAGGGGGTTCATATTGGTCGTTGCAGGTCTGGCCATTCCGAAGGGAGCTCCCAACAAGGATGCTGCCTGGAAGCTTATAGACTACCTCACAACACCGAAGGTTCAGGCAGAAACCCTCGCCCAGACAGGGTTCTTCCCTGTTGTCAAAGAGGCAAGTGAGCAGCTGCCTTCAGGACCTCTCAAGGTGCTCGCGAAGGGTGTTGCGGCACAGGAATCAACTTCAGATGCGCTTGTGGTGATGATACCCAACCTGGGCAAATACGGAGGCCAATTCGGAGAGCTCTATAAGGAAGCCTTCAGAAGAATAGTCCTCCAGGGACAGGACCCAGCAACGGTTACAAAGGACATCGGCGCCCAGCTGGATAAGCTCTTCCAGGAAGCAGGCGTGCCTCTGCCGTGATTTCTTATTTTTGTTTTCTTAATCCTTTTTAAGGTTTTGTAGCTTCAAAGCATAAAAGGAGGTCAGGAGATGCAGGGAGGTTATGCCAACAGGGGATTATCGAGATATGTGCCTTATCTGTTACTCGCTCCTGCGCTTATATATCTCATGATATTCATAGGGTATCCCATGATTGAGGGTATTAAGCTGGTTTTTTACCAGAATGGGGGTTTCTCCCTCGAAACTGTTCATCGGGCGATTAACAACTACTATTTCTGGCCTGCTGTAAAGGATACCCTCGGGCTGGCCGCAATCATACTGCCAACCCAGCTTTTACTTGCTCTTATCCTTGCCCTGACAGTTAACAAGGTGTTCAAGGGCAGGAATGTGGCCCTGACCCTGCTCTTAATCCCGATGACTTTAAGCGACATCGCGGCGGGTCTGATCTGGTATTCAATGCTGTCTCCAAGTGGGTTTATGAACAAACTGCTGCTAAACTTGGGACTGATACACGCCCCAATACAGCTTTTTGGGTATCAGTTTCACACGAGAGAATTTATGGTGATAGTATTCGTGGAGCTGTGGAGGTCAACGGTTACAATTTTCGTCATTGTCCTTGCAGGACTGCAGATGATAAGTCAGGAGTACCTCGAAGCAGCAGAGGTTTTCGGAGCCGGCTACTGGACAAAACTCAGACGCATAATAATTCCACTCCTGAAACCCAGCATTCAGACTGCCCTCCTTCTGAGAACAATCTATGCGTTTAGCATCTTCGGAATTGTGTGGGTGCTCGTTGGAAGGGATGTGCCGGTGCTGGCCGGAGAAGCATACTATCAGGTAACGCAGATCAAAGATTATGGAGTGGGAGCATTCTACGCCCTGCTGATAGCAGTGATGTCCCTCGCAATAGGTGTCATATACCTGAGAATAACAAGGGCTGAATATCTGGAGGTGAAAAGATGAACGACAAAACACTCTACGAACTAAAGAGGATTGGCTTTTATACCCTTGTCTTTGTCATTATAATCTGGATGGGGACTCCCCTGATAGTCTCCACCCTTTATGCCTTCGGAACTCCAGATGCATATTACAACCCGCACGAGATAGTTCCCCTGAGTTTCACATTTAACACAGTGAAAATGCTGCTCTTCACTCTTGGAGGATGGGAAGCCCTGAAAAACAGCATCATCGTGGCAACAATGACCATA
>JALSON010000030.1 GCA_026986455.1 Thermococcaceae archaeon
GGGCTTCTTATAAAACAGATATTCGGCATCCGCCGGCGGAGTTAGCTTCGTCAGCTCGGGGGTTGCCCCTGCAACGCTTATTCCCGGCACGGTGCTTATCTCCGTATTCCCCAGAACCACGAGCATCATGCTTTTCATGGAATCACCTCTGGCAATTTTATCCAATAAGCTTATATATCCTTTGCCCCAACAATTGGTGGATAAATAATCCAAAGGTGATCAGGATGAAGAAAGCTGCCCTGCTGCTTATCGTGTTAATGCTCGGTGTCGCTCTCGCATCCGGGTGCATAGGCTCAAAGACGGCGCAAACTTCGAGCTCAAGCCCTGCTGTTACCTCCCCAGCTTCAACAGTCTCAGAATCCACAAACTCCCAGGCCTCTTTCTCCGGGACATCAACCGCAGAGGCAAAAACGCCCAGTTATCCTATAACAGTGACGGATTTCGCAAATAGAAAAGTCACGATTATGAAAGAGCCTCGCAGGATTGTCTCGCTCGCTCCAAGCATAACCGAGACGCTCTACTTCCTTGGCGCCCTGGACAGGGTTGTCGGTGTAACCCAGTTCGATGATTACCCTCCGAACGTGAAGGAAGGGAGAACAATCGTTGGGGGATTTGGAAGCCCGAACATCGAGGTTATAGCCTCCCTGAAGCCTGATCTGATAATAGCGACCTCGATGGACATGAGATACCTCAACCAGCTCCAGCAGATTGCCCCTGTTATTGTGATTGACCCGAAAAACATAGATGAAATCTACACCTCAATCGAGCTCCTTGGAAAGGTTCTCGGAGATGAGGTGCGGGCAGAGAAGGTTGTTAGCGAAATGAAAGCAAAAATCAGCGAGATTTCCTCCAGGGTAAAAGGTCTTCCGGAACCGGGGGTTTTCTACATCGTGTGGAACAACCCGCTCATGACCGCTGGAGCAAACACCTTCATCAACGACCTGATTCGGCTGGCAGGCGGAAGAAACATCTTCAGCGATATAAAGGGATGGAAGTCGGTTAGCATGGAGCAGGTGCTGGCCAGGAATCCCGGCATAATAATCCTCACTCCCCACTGCGGCATGAGCGTCAGCGATGTTTATAAAAGCGAGCTCTCAAAGACGGATGCGGCCAAACACGGCAGGGTAATCATGATTGAGAACGAAAACGTCCTTGTGCGGCCATCCCCGAGAATCGTTGAAGGGCTCGAAGAGCTTGCGAAGGCCATTCATCCCGAAGCATTCGGGGGTAAGTATCCACTGACGGTTACGGACTTTGAGGGCAGAAAGGTAACGATAAAGAACGAACCCCGGAGAATAGTTTCACTGGCACCGAGCATAACGGAAACCCTGTTCTACATCGGCGCCGGAGACAGGGTCGTGGGTGTCACAACCTTCGATGACTACCCGCCTCAGGTGAAAAACATAACCAAAATCGGCGGCTTCAGCAACCCGAACATCGAGGTTATCGCATCCCTCAGGCCGGATTTGATAATCGGAACCTCCATGCATCTCCGGTATCTCACCCAGCTCCAGCAGATTGCCCCGGTCATAATAGTCGACCCGAAGAATCTTGAGGGAATCTACAGGCAGATTGAACTGCTGGGGGAGGTTACAAACCGGGAGGAATACGCCCGCAACGTTGTTGACCATATGAAGGCAAAGGTTCAGGAGATAACCTCCATGGTCAGAAATCAGACGAGACCGAAGGTTCTCTTCATAACATGGTGGAACCCGGTATATGTTCCGGGGAACGGCACATTTCAGGGTCAGCTCATAGAGCTGGCAGGGGGCAGAAACATATTCTCCGACCTGAAGGGATGGGCACAGGTCAATATGGAGCAGATACTGGCGAGGAACCCCGATATCATAATACTCTCAGCCCATGCCGGCATAAGTGCGGAGGAGCTGTGCAGAACGGAACTCGTCAGGACAAACGCCGTGAAGAACGGAAGGGTATTCACCATCGCCGATGACAACGTCATATCAAGGCCCGGGCCGAGGATAGTGGAGGGGCTTGAAGAACTTGCGGAGTTCATCCACCCTGACATCTTCAAATACCGCTTCCAGCCGTTGAAATGCAATGCAACTGCATCATCATCCGGCTGATTTTTACATTTTGTTTATTGATGCGGGGTTGAGGGATAAGTTATTCCTGCTAGTCTCTATGGACACTGACCTCCTCCCCGCCCTGAGGGACGAGGCTTGAAAAAGAGAAAAGCCAGAGGTATTAACCTGTGAAACGGTGATACGAATGGGAAAAGCCTTAATGATCCAGGGAACATCCTCAGGGGCTGGAAAGTCCCTATTAACCCTCGCGTTATGCAGAATCCTCACAAATATGGGCTATGACGTAGTCCCGTTCAAGAGCCAGAACATGAGCCTCAACTCCGCCCCGAGCATTGAGGGAGGGGAAATTAGCAGGGCGCAGTATCTACAGGCTTTAGCATGCAGAAAGAAGCCCTCCGTGAGGTTCAACCCCATCCTCCTGAAGCCCGAAGGCGGCATGAGGAGCCAGGTCGTGTTCATGGGAAGGCCCATCGGGAGCGTCTCCGCTAAGGATTACATGCTCTCCCGGAAGGAGGAACTCTTTTCAAAAGCCATGAAGGTTTTAGATGAGCTTTTAAAAAACCATGACATCGTTGTGATAGAAGGTGCCGGCAGTCCTGTGGAGATCAACCTCAAAGATTACGATATAGCAAACATGCGCGTTGCGAGGCACGCCGGTGCCGGGGTAATTCTGGTCGCGGATATAGACAGGGGCGGGAGCTTTGCCTCAATAGTTGGCACAATGGAGCTCTTAAGCCGGGAGGAACGGGAACTCGTAATGGGCTTCATCTTCAACAGGTTCCGTGGTGATGCCTCCCTCCTCAAACCCGGCTTTGAATATCTGGAGCGGAGATACGGGAAGAGGGTTCTGGGAGTAATACCCTACACGGAGCACAGAATTCCCGAGGAGGACTCCCTCGCCGAGTTTCCGAAGGTTAAGGGCGATTTGCACATCCAGATCATCAGGCTCCCCCATATAAGCAACTTCACGGACTTTGAGCCCCTGCACTGGGCGAACGGCGTTGACTACGTCACGAGGGCCGAGGAAATTAAGGGCGACCTCATAATCATCCCGGGGAGCAAGAACACGGTCGGAGACCTGCTGTGGATGCGCGAGAACGGAATTGAGGATGCCATACTTGAGGCGCACAGGGAGGGGGCCTTTGTGGTTGGCATATGCGGCGGCTTCCAGATGCTGGGGGAGAGCATACTCGATAACGTGGAATCAAAGCGCGGCAGGGTTGGAGGGCTCGGTGTTCTGAGGGCCAAGACGGTTTTTGAGAGAACCAAGAGGACGAACCACCTGAGAGCACGGATCCTTTGGAGACCCCTTGGAGGCACGGTCGTTGAGGGCTATGAAATCAGAATGGGACGCTCCACATCGGAGAGGGCCTTCTCGGTAATCCACGAAATAAACGGAGCCAGAGCTTTTGAGTATGAGGGAGCTGTAGGCGAGAGGGCCTTTGGGACCTACCTGCACGGCATCTTCCACAACCTCGGCTTTACGGAGAGGTTTTTGAACATGCTCCGCGTTGAGAAGGGCCTTGAGCCGGTGAGTGCGGGCGGATGGAGCATCGAGGGGGAGATAGAGAGGTTTGCAGGGATTGTGGAGATGAGCATTGATGTGGATTTCATTTTAAGAATGCTGGAGCCGGGTTAAAACATCCCGGAGGATATCGTGTGCAATTTCGAATTGAACGTATTATCGTCAGCAGTGGAAGAAACATTTATATCATCAAAATTGGAATTTCCAATGGTGGTAATTTGGTGGGAGATATTCACATTGAAAGAAAGATTGGACTGCTCGGCTCAGTAATAGCGTTGATAGGAGGAGTAATCAACGGTGTGTTCATGCACATCCCCAGCATCTGGAATGCCATATCCCCCGTGCCGCTGGTTGCATGCACCCTCATTCTCATATCTCTGTGGGGGATTGGTAATAAAACCGGCGACAGCAGGCCTTTCAGGAATTATCTGACTTCCTTTGCCGTATGGGTGGTTTTTGACATAATGGCGACGGCGGTATTTTCGGCTGGAGTTCATTCAGCTGTAATCAACAGCCACATGAAAACAAATTCAATCAATCTCTCAGACATTGATGATCCGCACCTGCGAATGTTCCTGATACTGGCCATCCTCCTTGTGCTCATCGACCTCAGCGTTTCATCCTACTTCGAGATGAGAACCTGGAAGGCAATGCACGAGATAAGCGGCATCAGGGAATTCGATAACGCCGCAACCTGGTTTAAATGGGGAGCAGCGACGATGGTGGTTTTTATAGGGTTCCTGTTTGTCTTCATCGCCCGGATATTCGTCATTATGGCTTTTAATGGCCTGCCTGAGAGCCTTGAAAGAAAAAGAACAGATGCTCCAGCATCTCCATAGGTTTCCGGTCAGTTTTCCGTGCATCCTCCCGATGCCTGCAGCTGGAGCATCTCCTTGAGCTTTTTAATGACCTCCTTGTAGGGGATTTTCCCCTTCCTCATGAGCACAACGCCGTGAATCCTCCCGACTTTCCCGGCGAACAGCTCATCGTTTGCTATGATGAGCATCGGCACCTCCAGCTTGGAGAGCTTTTCCAGCTTGGATTTTAAGTATTCCCCGGTCCAGAAGCCCGCTATTTCCACGTAGACTTCCCTACCATTCTTCCTCACGAGAAAGTCCGGGATGTATGCATATCTGCCGGCTTTCAGAACGCCGGGCTCTCTAACCACCTCCGCCCCGAGGATGAACCTTATTTTTGCCGCAAACTGCCTCTCAAGTGAGGAGTCGTATTCGACCTTCCCCTCGGCCTTCGGCAGCATAGCATCATCGCCGCTTGAGAGCTCGAAGATGTATATCCTCTTTGAACGCTCATCGAGTATCTCGGCCCTTATCTGCCATTCATCGGCCATAACTATCTCCGGAATAAGCTTTGCGATTGAAGTCCCGTACTTCCGGGTTAGCTTGAGTATTGATGCGGGCCCCGTTATTTCAACCGTGTCATCCTGAATCTGATACATGAGTCCGAGAAGCTTTATTTTCCTGAATATCGCCTGATAATTGGAGGAGACTTTAAATGTAATCCTGAGGGCGGAGAACATCAGCGTCTGGAGGAGCGATAGGTTATACCTCCTCACGAGTTCCTCCGGCGTCAGCGGCGGAACTTTGGTG
>JALSON010000031.1 GCA_026986455.1 Thermococcaceae archaeon
CTTGTAGGTTTTCTTGTCAACTCTGAGGTGGTTTTTCTGGGTGAAGTACGTTGAAGATCACCTATTATTTTTTAATAGACCCTGTACTTAAGGGTTTCGAGCTCTCATCCCCTCCCTCTCGGAAGGGGTCTTCCCGCCCGATAAGATAAAATTCGCATTCATATATCCCTGCCGACGGTGTATATTCTCTTCGTCTTTCCCGGTTTTTTGGGCAGGTCTTTCCTGAGGTCGCTCAGGGGCACAGCTTCAATGATAAGCCCGGCCTGCTTTGATTCCTCGACCTCGTATCTGACAGGATTGTTTGCCTCGTATATCAGTTCCCTGACCTCATCCTCTATTCCCGCAGGCTTCCTGTCACGGTATGCAACCCTGATAACAGCCTTCGGTCTTGGATTCTGTGGGGAGAGCGGATGATATATGATGACGAAATCAGCGAGATCCGGGTGATTATAGACGATTTCCATGATCTGATCAATATGGAGCTTCGCCCCTGCCAGACTTATGACATCCTTGACACGGATTATATTTCTCACCTCTCCATCCACGACCCTCGCGAGGTCTCCGATGTCGTAGTTGAAGAGGGGAAGCCCTGTGAGCTCTCCATCCCTCATAACTTTGGTGATATACATGCGTTTGTATTCCCTGTATCCATCATCATTCTCCTTCAGAATAACAATCGAATCCCTGAAGTGGAAGCGCGTTGTCTTCTTTTGGGTTATCACCCTGTAGCCCGTCAGATCGTCCTCTGTGGAACCGTAATTGTCAATGATAACGGCATTCTCAAAAAGTTCAAGTGTGGCTTTGGCAAGTTCGGGTGTCAATGTCTCGGCTCCGACGACGATGGTCTGAATGTCATTTCTTATGTCATCGGGCAGAATCAGCCCAAGGTTGTATGCAGTTGCGAGCAGGCAGAAAAGTGCCGTTGGTTTGATGTCTCTGAGCTCTTTCAGAAGGAGATTTTTATCCATCAGATAGTAAATGGGTATCTGGTAGTACGCGGATTTTGCTCTTAAAGCCTCAAATGCTCCGAAAGCAAACATTCCTGAAGAGGAAGGCAGCGGTGGAAAAAATGATGCGATAACATCCCCTTTATCCATGTACTCCCGGATCCAAGGTTCAACCTGTCTCGCCGTTCTGAGTCTGTCGTCCACCGTGTAGGGCACCCTCTTTGGTTCTCCAGTGGTTCCGCTGGTTCTCATCACGGTGTAGAACACCTTTCTTTCCCTGATATAATCCGGCCAGACCCTCTCACGGTCATACAGGTCATGAGGCGTGATATACACGCTCCCGGTCAGGGCTGCAAGAAGTTCCGGGGTTATGGTGTCCAGCTCAACCCCTGCAAATTTCTCCTTCCAGAAGGGTGTTGTTTCCACGGCCTTCTTTAGAGTATAGTTTAAATCCTCAACTCCCTCTCTGTCGGTTCTTCCAACGGCTGAATACACCGGATTTCACCACCCTATGAGTTGTATTTGTGATATTTAAGTGTTGGGTTTTATCTGGCAGAATAAAGACCAATGGGCGGAAGAAAAGCTTTTATACAACACCGATTAAAATATTCATCATGGACTACACGTATATATTGGACAAAATCTATCAGAAGCCCCTGAAGGTGGCTGAAGGGGACTGTAAGGAGTACCTCAGGGAAATCTTTGAGTTTCATCTAAGCAACACCCCTTACTGGAGAGGTAAAGCTGAAAATGTTGACCTGGATGAAATCTTTCAGGGAAGCCTGAATGAGGTTTTTGAGAAGGTTTTTAACTCCGGGCTGGCGGTTGAGGAGGACTACCTCCGCAGCAACTGGCTCGACTTCGTCCCCGATGGTTATGGGGGGAGGATACGCTTTTATCAGTCCTCGGGAACCACGAGGGAACGGGCCATAGGACACTGGGACAGGGGATATTCCTCTGCGCTTCTCAGATACCTCAGAGAATCCCTCGACGGTATTTACGGACTTGACAGTGTTTATAATGAGTCCCACCAGATGAGAGCTCTCGCCCACGGCCCATACGGCTGGTATCAGGATGAGATCAGCGAGCTTGTCTGGAGCTATGGAGGGGTTCTCTATTTCATCGGAATGGAAACGGAAGGGCTGAAGAAAGTGTACCGCGAAAAGGGGCTCGATGCAGTTTTGAAGCTGCTGGATCCCCTTGTGAGATACACCGAAAGGGTCATGAAAACGGACAAAATCAATACCGTAAGATCAGCGCCTCCGCTGATGTCTCTCTTTGAGGAGCATGCGGATAGCATTGAAACCATAATGATAAGCGGTGTCGGAATAAACCGCGACCTCTTTTCCTACCTCCGTGAAACGTTTGAAAACGCAGCATTAATACCCTTCTACGGATACTACGGCTTTGGTGATCTGGTGGGGATTCAGAAGGGGGGAAGCTTCTGGTACTACCCCAACCACCCGTTCACCATCATATTCCCGCTCAAAACGTCCGGGGACGGGTACAGAATAGTTCGGTATAACGAAAGGGGACTGGTTGGCGTTATAATAGCCCGGCCTGAGCTTTTAATTGTTAAAGTTGAAGATGAAACCGCCATCCGGGTTCCGCCGGAGGGGCCGTTCGGATGGGATGGATTTGGTGATCCTGAAAGGAGTCTGAGGTGAAAAATGTGGGTATTCTGCAGACATTTGTTATGGTTGAGGCCGTTGTTGTAATGCTGGTAGACCTGATTGCCGCCGCAATTCTGTTCAGGGCATACCTGAAAAACAGAAGAAAATCGACTCTCGCGTTTTCTGCAGCCTGGATATTTGATTTTCTCGCGATATTCGCTTCATCTGGCTCCATTACTGTGAGCGCCTTGGCCTTCACGGTGTTTTCAGCTTTGATCTTTTACGGATCAGTAAGATTTCTGGAGGAGGAGTCCATAAGGATAGAATACAGAAATATGCTGTGGTTTCTCCCAATACCCACACTTTTTGTCATCTATCTCATAGGGCTTTATGCATACACTGGAGATGCAGAATGGACAGTAACTGCCGGGGCATCCTTTGGAATAAGCGGAATATTCGTGATAATGGGTGGAGTACTGCTGAGGGAGACAGAGGAGATATACAAAAGCGCCATCAGGTATCTCTATGTTGGGATAATCCTGTTCGGCATCCATCTGGCACCTGCAGCTCTATTCGGTCTGGAGCTCTGGTATCAGCCAATAGGGTTCACGCTTTCAGCGGTTCTTGTTATACTCATGGTAACCGCCATGATAAAACTTGTTTCTTCGGGTCCTTTCCTGAAGCAGGGGGCGAACAAAATCCCGAAGATTAACCTGAAACCGGGAGTCATACTGCTCAGCAGCAGTGAGTATCAGAAACTCAAAGAATCTCTGAAGGATATCCCCGCACTTGCATTTCTCAGGGATGTTGTCAGTGTTCCCGAAAAGTGGGACTACTATTTCGTGACAACGGTTCCGTTCCAGGGAAGATTCAGAAACACAATCTCCCCAACTGACCTTGGACAGATGACGGAGCTCTCCTACAGATATCTGGAGGGACTCTCCAAATCGGGACAGAGGGGGGTTGTAATAATCGACTGTCTTGAGTATCTGGCGGTCTACAACTCGACGGAAAGCATTCTGAAGTTCCTGTCAAAGCTCAGGGACTTCGCGGTGGTGAATAACGGGACGCTTATACTTGTTGTTGAAAAGGAAAGCCTGGATAAGAGAATCTTTGCACAGCTGAGGAAAATCGTGGGATGAGCATAACCTTATATACCTCCTTCTTTCAACCGTATAATGCCCCTGCGCGAGGACCCCGGGGAGAATGAACCGGGGGGCGATGCGGGGGCTACAGCTCGGCCTCAGCGAGGTCCCCGCGGGAGGGCCTTCCGCGTTACGGAGCACGATGGCCGCGGGAAACCCAGGCCGAGCACAGCTGAGGCCCGCCTGGGTTAACCCGCCCGAGTTCGCCGTGAGGCACCGATGGGGGCGGGGGTTACGGGCGGGCCATAGCATGTACATCTGTGTTCTATACAGATTTTGCATTAAACCCCAAAAAACTGCAAAATCCGTATAGAAAAGGTTTATCTATTTTAAAGTCCCGTTAACAGATGGTGTGCGTAACATGTCCGGTGCCGCCCTGCGAGAGGAAGACCGCAGGATACGTGAGATAATCCCCTGGGCGAGATCCAACCCACTGAGGGATATCATGGAGGAAAGAGAGAAGGAGAAGAAGGAGGTTCTCAGGATAGCAGAGCGCTTCAGCTCACCCCTGTTCTCGGGAGGAGAGCATTCCGGAGAGAAAGCTAATAAAGGATAACCTCCACCCTGTCGCCTTTCAGATAGCCCTCGCTGTTTTCAGGAATGGCAATGTATCCATTGCTCCTGACCAGCGCGCTTATGATTCCGCTCCCCCTTTTTCTTATCGGCCTTGCCTTCCCGTCCTCATACCAGACCTTGACGAACTCGTACCTGCCCAGCTGTGAGGGAACCTTATCCATCAGCTCGGCGTTTACGGTTACGGGTTTGAATCTGGCTCCGGCAAGCTTCGCCAGTGCATATTTGACAAAAAGGTGGAACTGGGCAAATACCGCGGCGGGATAGCCGCTCATGACAAAAACCCTCTCCCCGTAGCCTATCGGCCGTCCGGGCTTTATCGTCGTTCCGTGGAAGAGCAGCCTGACAGCGCGGTGTGCAAGGTCTCTATCCCCGAACGCTGAGCCCCCGGTAATCAGAACAAGATCATTTTCGGCTCTGGCCTTCTCTATGGCCTCCCGTATATCTTCCATCCTGTCCCGGATGACACCGTAAAACACCGGCTCTCCAAAATACTGCCTGACAAGTCCCCAAAGCAGGGCTGAATTGCTCTCCAGTATTTTGCCATCCTTCAGGGCCCTCTCATCGAATTCCTCAATGAGCTCATCCCCTGTGATTATTATTCCCGCCCGGGGCTTTCTCCTAACCTTCACGGTCTTAAAACCGAGGCTCTTCAGCAGAGCCAGGTCCTGAGGCCTCAGAATCTGCCCCTTTTCCAGAACAGTCTCGCCCTTCCTGACGTCCTCCCCTGCAAATGCCACATTCTGACCCGGCGCCACTGGCCTGAGGACTCTAATGATACCCCCCTCGCGCTCGGCCATTTCCTGCATTACAACGGCGTTCGCTCCTTCGGGCAACTTTGCCCCTGTCATTAGCTTTACCGCTGTTCCGGGCTCGACCTTTGCTTT
>JALSON010000032.1 GCA_026986455.1 Thermococcaceae archaeon
GCTCGAACGCTGCCCGGTCTGCGGGGCAAAGGTTGAGCCCCTCCTAAAGCCACTCATTGAAAACGGGGAGATAGTGGCGGAGCTCCCAAAGGCGAGGGAGATAAGGGAGTATGTTTTAGAACAGGCCGAGAAGTTTGCCCTGACCCTCGAATGATCCTTTCTCTTTTAACAGATGAATCCAAGCAGATGAAACGCCACAGAGAAAGGAAAGTAAGAAAAAGAGGCTTCAGGCCTCCTCGATGTAAATGCAGCTGACCGGGCAGGCCTCAGCGGCTTCTCTGGCGCAGTCGATGAGGTCTTCGCCAACGACCTCCACAATAACCTGGCTCTTGCCCTCGTCGTTCATCTCAAAGACATCGGGGCAGAGGCTTGCACAGATAGCGTCTCCAATACAAACATCCTGGTCAACCGTAACCTTCCATGCCATGGAACATCACCAAGCATAGTTAAAACGGGAGTAATATAAACCTTTCGCTGGAGCAGGGTATGGAGAACTGTTAAAATACACAGATAAGGGACGGTAATGAACATTTTGCTACAAAATTATCTACGGATGGTCAAAAGCCCGATTAACAACGAAAGGCAGGAGGGGGAGGAATCACAGAAGGCCGAGCCTCTTTTTGTACTCCTCGCTTATCCTGTCAGGAGTCCATGGAGGGTCGAATGTTAGCTCGATTTCAGCGTCCCTGACACCCGGTATCTCAAGAACCTTGTCCTCAACGGCTCTGAGAATCCACATCGTCAGGGGGCAGCCCGGAGTTGTCATGGTCATCTTGACGTAGACGGTGTTATCGGGCCTTATTTCAAGCTCGTATATCAGGCCGAGGTTTACAATGTCCACGCCTATCTCAGGGTCTATGACCTCCTTCAGCTTTTCAAGTATCATCTCCCTGTTCAGCTGAACATCCCCCGGCGCTTCTTTTTTTGCCTTTGGAAGGTTTATCTCAATGTTTCTGATGCCCTCAATCTTTCCAAGCTCCTGATGGAGCTTTATCAGCATCCCATCGTCAATCTCCCTGCTGAGCTCAATGGAGAGCGTGCCGTCTTCTTTAACCTCCGCTCTCTTAATGAGGCTGTTATCAAGAATCCCGCTGAGCCTTGCGAGCACTTCCTCTTTTTCCACCATTCTCATTCACCTAAACCCCAGTTCAAAGCACCACATTTAAACCTTTTGGGTCATTTCTGTAGAATGTCGCGTATTAAAACCGCCGCAGTCTTCTCGTCAATTGCCCTTGCACGGAGCTCCCTCAAAACCCGCTGGATGGCAAAGCGTTTGAGCACAGGTGCATTTCTGGCGGCGGCCTTCCAGAGAGGGCATCCAAAACCGAGGGCATATTTTCTTCCCAGAACCCCTATGGCCTCCCTCTTATCCATGGCGAGAAAGGCGGGAAAGTTGAGGACTACGATATTGCCCTTTATGTATATGGATATCAGCCCGGAGCTCAAAAGATCCCCTGAGGCAACGATTTTTATCCCGTTCTCCCGTGCATACCTCTCAACCGCCTCCATTATCATGGAGTGACATATCCCGCATATAGGGGCCCCCTTCCTTATCCTGTCGCTCATCTTCTCCATGTACTCCGGAATTTCAACAAAAACCGCACCCTGCATCATGGCATTTAGGAGAACCGGCTCCCGCATCTGGGGGAGCTTTGCCATAACAGGAACCACGTCAAACCCCGCCCATCTGAGTATTTTTAGCGTTGCGGTGCTGTCCGAGCCGGCAGAAAAGGCGAGGGCTATTTTAACGCCAATCGGTGAGCGGTCAAACTCCCTGCCGTAAAGGCGGTACTCTATCAATGCTTTCAGACGGGAATATGCTTCTTCGCCGATATCTCTCCTAACCCTTTCAAGGGCATCCAGGTTGTAATCAAGACGGTACCTTTTGACGAAGTCATCTCCAACGGGGGTTATCATCGGAGACCCAATCGGGGAACGGTTTATTAAACTTGCCGCTGGAGGGCGTGTCTGAGATTGTTTATGTTTGTATGGTGGGGGAGTAAATGCCATTATGGCTAACCTTGCAGCCTCTGCTCATCGGTGGGAACGGAGACTCCCCACATCTTCCGTTTTTAGTCTCCATTCGGGCTTAAAACCCCCACATACCGGAGACTGCTACCCATCAAGAACCACGTCACAGGACTATAAAAATTACGAAAAACAAAAATTAGCGAACGTTACACTTCTTACCATCTACAAAACAACCCCAGCTTTAACTTTTAGACACGCCCTGCCGCTGGGAAAACCTTAAAAGAGGCTCACCTTAACCGCCTCCACGGACTTCTGGAGGTGCTTGTGATGAGGGAGATTGTTGAAAGGGTCAGAGAGAAAACGAGCATTCCGGTTTATGAAAGGACAGTTGAGAACGTCCTGAGTGCAGTCCAAGCGAGCGGGGATGTCTGGAGAATAGTTGACCTCAGCGAGGAGCCGCTACCGCTGGTGGTGGCTGTCATTGCTGCCCTCCACGAGCTTGGCCATATCACCTTTGAAGGCGCCAGCATCGTTCTCACCCAGAGCGGAAGGAAGCTGGTGGAGAAGTATGGGATAGGAAGGAGGGAGGACTACACCTGCTCCCACTGCGAGGGCAAGACGGTCGAGCTCTCAGCTTTTGGCGACCTCCTCCAGCAGTTCAGGGAGATAGTCAAGGAGCGCCCGCAGCCCAAGCACGACTTTGACCAGGCCTACGTTACGCCGGAGACAATGGTGGCGAGAATAGCCCTAATGCACACCCGTGGAGACCTTGAGAACAAGGAGGTCTTTGTTTTGGGGGACGATGACCTGACGAGCATAGCCCTCATGCTCAGCGGCCTGCCAAAAAGAATAGCCGTCCTTGACATAGATGAGCGCCTCGTGAAGTTCATCGAGAAGACGGCAGATGAGCTCGGCTACGGGAACATCGAGATGTTCACCTTCGACCTGAGGGAACCGCTCCCGGATTATGCCCTCCACAGGTTTAACACCTTCATCACCGACCCGCCCGAGACCGTTGAGGCCATCAGGGCTTTCGTCGGCAGGGGAATAGCGACGCTTAAAGGGCCCGGCTGTGCAGGTTACTTCGGCATAACGAGGCGCGAGAGCTCCCTTGACAAGTGGAGGGAAATTCAGAGGCTCCTCCTCAACGAGTTCGGTGTTGTCATCACCGACATCATCAGAAACTTCAACGAGTACGTCAACTGGGGCTACGAGGAAGAAACGAGGGCATGGAAGCTCCTCCCTGTGAAGGTCAAGCCTTCATACAACTGGTACAAGAGCTACATGTTCAGGATTCAGACGCTTGAGGGCTCAAAGGGCTTCGAGGAGAGGATAGAGGTCAAGGATGAGCTCTACAATGATGATGAGGCCTCAACAACCTGAAGCCCTGCCTCCCTGTTCACCTTTTTCCATGCCCTCCCGAAGAGGAAGGGAAGCTTTCCGAGCTTTATCAGCTTCTCCCACCTTTCGAGGAACCTGAGCTCTTCCCTGAAGGCCCACTCCGTTAAAGCTTCCAAGTCCTCGGGAGTTTTCTCAATCTCCCTCATCTTCTCGATTATCTCCCTCTGCAGTCCATCCCTCTCGCGGGCGAAGTCGTCGATGTAAGCCATGTAGTTCGTCAGAAACCTCCTGTGGAAGGCCTCGAAGCGCCACCAGTATGTTTCAGGGTCGTATCTATCCGTGGGAGTTTTTCCGAGACCTGGAAGGCCGCCCTCAAAGGTTACCGGCTTGAATATGCTCAGGCAGGGGTTTGAGGTCCCTGTGAACCAGTGGAGGCCCTTTCCAAGCTCGGAAACCTGGGAGGAGGCAGTCTGAGAGGGCCTCGTTAATCCCCCATAGTGCATGCACACATCCTTCATCGAACCCCTCTCGGGACGGTAGGGCTCAAAGGAGTGCAAGCTGAGAAGGGACATCATGTATTCGAGCGTTATCTCTCCCTCACGCTCCTTCAGCCGGCTTAAGGTGAACTCCCTCCTGTCCCTGCCGTGCGCGAAGTGGGTGTAAAAGCGGTCCGAGAAGTGCCTCGCAAAGCTGAAGGAGCCCCTTCCCGCGAGCCTCTCAACGCCCTCCGAAGCCAAATCCCAGTCGCCTTCTATGGTGAGGGCGTTGGAGATGGAATAGACCCCCTCGATCTTCTTGGCAGCCCATTCCCTACCAACCGTCTCAAGAACCCATGCCTCTTTGGGATCGGCTATTATGAAGGAGCTGAAGTAGTAGAGCCTGTGTCTTTTGCTCCCGTTCCCGCCCTGCAGGCCATCTTCAACGATGCCGGTTATGAACTCCAAAGCATCTTTCGCGCTCTTCGTTCTCTCAAGCGCCAGACGTATCATGTCCATGCCGGTTATCCCCTTCTCAGGCACTTTGACCTTCGTGAAGACAGCCGTGTTGCCTATCGCCAGCCCGAACTCGTTAACGCCCATCTCAGCCCCCCACATCCACCAGGGGCGGGAGAGGATTACAGCGTAGGTCTCCTTAACCTGCGGAAAGTCAACGTAGGTTAATCTGACCATATCCTCCTCGTGCCGGGTTCGTGGTATAAATTCGATTACCTGAGCCTCGTTCGGCTCGCGGTCGCTGTTCTTGGCAAAGAGAGTTATTCCTTCCTTAGTGGCCTCTGGAGTGGCCACGAGAATGTCGCACATGGTTCCACCCATAACCCTTCAGCGCCGGGTTATAAGAGGTTTTTCATGATATGCATGCTCCAGCGAAAAAAGGAGAAATGTCAGCGGAACCTCCTGAGCGCCATCTCCGCAGCAACGGTTACTGGATCAATGGTCGGACTTATCGGGGGAGCGTAGGCCGTCTCAAGATATACGATATCCTCAGCGGTTGCGTCCTTTTGAGCTAAGGCCGAGAGGGTCATTATCCTGCCCCAGACACGCTCGCCGCCGACTATCTGTCCCCCAATGAGCTTTCTGTCATCTTTCCGGAAGATGATCTTGACATAGATCGGCTTTCCGCCGGGGTAGTACTCGGGCTTTGTGCTTCCCTTGAACTTGCCGACGGCTATATCGATGCCCTCTTTCTTTGCCCGCTCCTCGGTAATGCCGAAGGTGCCTATTTCGAGGCCGAAGAGTTCGGTTATAGCGGTGTTGAAGACCGGCCTGAAAGCTACATCCTTCCCGGCTATGTGCTCCGCCGCTACCTTCGCCATCCTCACCGCAGAGGTTCCGAGCTGGCTGA
>JALSON010000033.1 GCA_026986455.1 Thermococcaceae archaeon
TGTCGAGTTCCACCTGGAATCGGGCGTCATAAGCGTCGACGAGATGGGCTTGAGCACCGACAAGGGCTACATCAAGGGAAAGCTGAAGGTATGTGCCTTCGGAATAGTGCCCAACAGGGAGCTGGCCCTAAAGAGCGGGATACACGCCGGCAGGGGGATACTGGTCGACGACCGCTTCAGAACCTCCGCAAGGGATGTCTATGCCATTGGCGACTGCGCGGAGTTAAATGGAACCATCGAGGGGACTGCCAGAGGGGCAGTAGAACAGGCGAGGGTTCTCGCCAGGATACTTAAAGGTGCCGACGAGAGATATAGGCCTTTCAGATCGGCGTTCTTCAAGTTCGCCGACTTCAGCGTTGCCCTCATTGGAAAGACGAAAGGACATGGTGAGTGGCTCGATGAAAAGGCCAAGGTCTTTTACGAGGGTGAGAAGGCCATCGGCGCTGTCGTCCTGGGTGACCTCAGGGAAGCCATGAGGCTCGAAAAAATTATCAAAGAGGGGCTACCTATTGACTGAAGTGCAGGTCTCATCAAACTTCTGGTTTGGAAAATCGTTATATACCCCACGCACGGAAATATTAGTGCAGCAACGTTTGTAGGTGGTATGGATGGTAGTGAAAAGGAAAATGACCCGGAAGTTTCTGGAGGATGCCTTTGCCGGCGAAAGCATGGCCCACATGAGGTACCTGATTTTTGCCGAGCAGGCCGAGAAGGAGGGATTCCCCAACATAGCCAAGCTTTTCAGAGCTATCGCCCACGCTGAGTTCGTCCATGCCAAGAACCACTTCATGGCCCTCGGACATCTCGGAAAGACTCCCGAGAACCTGCAGGCGGGCATAGACGGCGAGACTTACGAGGTCGAGGAGATGTATCCGGTCTTCCACAACGCCGCCGGGTTCCAGGGCGAGAAAGAAGCAGTTAGAACGACCCACTACGCCCTTGAGGCCGAGAAGATACACGCCGAGCTTTACGCCAAGGCCAAGGAGCTCGCAGAGGGCGGAAAGGACATCGAGATAAAGAAGGTCTACATCTGCCCGGTGTGCGGCTACACCGCAGTCGACGAGGCGCCTGAAAGATGCCCTGTCTGCGGCGTCCCGGGCGATAAGTTCGTGGTCTTTGAGTGAATCTTTGGCTTTTTCATTTCTCAGGTTTGAGGCGCAAACCTTATAAGGTCGAACTAATAACATTAGGGTGGTGAAAGAGATGGCCAAATGGAAGTGTATAGTATGCGGATACATCTACGATGAGGACGAGGGCGACCCCGACACGGGGATTGAGCCCGGAACCAGGTTCGAGGACCTTCCGGAGGACTGGGTGTGCCCGCTCTGCGGGGCACCAAAGGACATGTTTGAAAAGATAGAATGAGGTGGTTGAGATGATAAGCGGAACCATAAGGAGCGGAGACTGGAAGGGGGAGAAGCACGTCCCCGTTATAGAGTACGAGAAGGAAGGCGACCTCGTCAGGGTCGAGGTCAGCGTTGGAAAGGAGATACCGCACCCGAACACCCCAGAGCACCACATCGCCTGGATAGAGCTCTACTTCCACCCCGAGGGTGAGAACTTCCCGGTGCTGGTTGGAAGGGTGGCATTTACAAACCACGGCGACCCGCTCACCGAGCCAAAGGCAGTGTTCTTCTTCAGGACTCAGAAGAAGGGCAAGCTCTACGCGCTCAGCTACTGCAACATCCACGGCCTCTGGGAGAACGAGGTCGGGCTGGAGTGATGGCAATGGAAACTCCGATGCTGGTTTTTGAGGTTCTCAAAAAAGCCGGAAAACCGCTGAAGAGCAAGGAAATCGCAGAAATGGCAGGCATTGACAAGAAAGAGGTTGATAAGGCCATAAAGCTCCTGAAAAAGGAAGGAAAGATAATCTCTCCGAAGCGCTGCTACTATGCCCCCGCCGAGTGAATCCCGACCCCCAATTTTTATTTTTTCCCGGAAGGAGTATAGATAACCTGCCCCTAATCATGTTTTGGGTTGTGTATTTTGTTTGCTTGAATGTCTTCATGGGAGCACTCTTTTAAGGGTAAATTTCCTCAAGAGCAACCCCCAATATTTGGTGGGAATTGGGGTATATAATAAAACTTCCACTCTGACCTCCTCCCCTTTGCGGGGGTTCCACCGGAAACCCCCTAACCTAAAGACGGGAAGGTTTGAGGGGTTTCATTAAGACCCACTAAAAAGCGGGCCTTCAACCCCTCGGGCTCGGTCTTGAGCCAGTTACCCCTACCTGCCGTCAAGCCCGGTAGGCTGGGGGTTATAGTTTTAACCTTCCTTAAAATGTTAAACGCTCCAACTAAATCAGCGTTCATTACGACACTCTCCCCACGGCACTTGAATAAACCTCTAAAGATTCTACCATTCGAATGCCGCTGGCCGCAGAGAGGGCAAAGCTTAGACGTGAAAGCCTCATCAACAACCACAACACTAATACCATACTCTTCAGCAACTTCCCTGAGACGTTTAATTACGTGATTGAACCGCCAGACGTGGGAGAGAATAAAGTTTTGCTTTTTGCCCTTATCAGAGTTTCTGGCTATGCCTTTAGGATAACCAACGACAATCTTAGAAATACCGAGTTCGTAAAGCCTTTTAACAGTCTGCCTTACGGCAGTGTTGATATAATGCTTCGCCTGAAGTTTGGCCCTCTCATGCATTCTCTTAAGCTTCCTGCTAGTTTTAGCTCCACTCTTGTTGATTTTAGACTGGTAATTGGCAATCTTCCTCCGCCAGTAAAAGTCAATGCTCTTTAAAGGCCTCCCGTTCACGAGGAAGCTTTCCCCGTTTTCAACGTAGATAGCCATTAAGTTGTTCACTCCCAAGTCAATTCCAGCGGAGAGGTTTCCCTCCGGTTGTCTTGGAACGCTCACCCATTCTTTACCCTCAAGTTTCTCCCCGACCGTGAGGCTTAAATGAGCGTACCATCTCCGCTTTACCTTGTCATAAGTGATTTCCAAGCGTCCTTGTTTCCCCTTCAGGTGAATTCTCCCCTTGAATTGAATTCTAAGCCTTCCAAACTTGCCAAGTCTTCTCAACTCGATGACGTTTCCCATAATTTTATACTGGTCGTTCCGGAGTGGAATTATGAAGAGTTTTCTGCCGTTCTTTTCTCTAACGAATTTGGGTGGTTTTGGTTTGAACCATTCCGGCAGTTCTCCGTTCTTTTTCTTCCGGTTGAGGGAGAAGAATGAACGCCATGCTTCAGCGTTCTTTCTGGCTAATTGTTGAACTGTTGAACCACCAGTCCAGTTTTTGAAAAGGTGGTAAGCTTCTTTTTCTGTGCCGTTAAAGTCGATTTTGCCGAATTCCTTGAATTGTTTCAAACGCTGGTAGTTAAGCTTGTTCCAGATTATGGCTGTAGCATAAGCTAACTCGAAAAGGATTTCTTCTTGAGCTTTTGAGGGTTGTAGTTTAACCGTTACCGAACGTTTCATCTCAATGAATAGTATTGGTTTTAAGCTTTAAAAGAGTGTCGCTTTCCGTGTTGAGAGCTGGATTACCAAACACCGTACCCCCGCCCAAAGAACTAGGCTTGCAAAAGAAAAATGTCAAAACACCAGCCTAAACGGGCAAACATTTATGTACCCCGGAGGTGAAACTGATATAAAAACACGGATGCTGAAGAAATATGCCGGAATTTTGGTATGATATCACAATGAGCTTTACAGGGATATTAACGCTTCTCGGAATCCTGCTCACATGGCTGATATTCAGACGGGCAGAGAGGCAGGCATCGCCACTTCTGGTGCTGGGAGGCCTCATGACGGCTGGAGGATTCACCGGGGTGGTTGTCTTCAGGGAAGCTGCAAACAGCCTCCTTACCGTCCTGATTCTGACAGGGCCCGCCCTGGTTGCATACTCCCTTGCAGGTGGCAATGTGGTCAAGGTGAGCGGAAGGCTGATGCTTCAGGCATCCGCAACCCTGCTGAGCCTGCTGCTGGCCGGGCACCACTCAACGGTTGTGGTTGACATCGTGTATGCAGGGCCGTTTCTGGCGGTTCTCCTTCTCATGAACTCCCTGATATCCAGTGGCCTTGCGGGAGAGCTGAGGGAGAAACTGCTCGTTGGTGCATCGTGGATGGTGGTTCTCTTCTCATGGACGAGATACCTTATAGGAGGGACACCGGGAATCCGGGAGGCGGCGATAGTTGCCCTTTACATGGTGCCGGTTGCAATATGGGTGGGGATAGCGGTCTCAGTATACCTGTCCCCTGTGGAGCACACATGGCCAGGAAAGCTTTTAAACGTGCATGCAGAGCGTTCTCCAGGTGAGATGGATGAAGGTCTACATGAAAGATAGGGAGTGGCCGCCTGAGTACCGGGCCGTTCTGGATGAACTCGCAAGGATAACCGACCCCGTCACAGGGGGCGACATCCTCGACTCCGGTGTCATAGCGGGGCTTGAGGTTAATGGGGACACACTCAGGATATGGCTCAACTTCGAGAGCCATGCCGAGTACAACATAACCGGGGCGAGCGCGATAGCATACTCCAGGATAATAGGGGACATAATGGAAAGGTTTGCCCTCGTGAGGTTCCAGAACGTCTACGTCTACGACCTCAAGAACAATCCCGTGGGAGTTTTTGAGAACAGGAAGGGATATACAATTGAAGATATAAGTTCAGAGGGGATGTAAATTGGGGCTTTTCAGTATTTTTCAGTCCCCGAGGAAGCGGAGAGGGCCCAGGGAGGATCTTCCATCCGAAGTGAAGGGAGTGGTGGAGATACTGAGGGGAGTCAATGACCCCGAGACCGAGGTTAACATAGTCGATGAGGGACTACTCTATGGGCTGACCGTGAACGGGGACGGGGTTGAGGTTTTCCTTCTGATGGCCAGGTCAACACCGGAGTGTCACTTCTGCCAGATGCTGGCCATAAACGTGCAGAACAAGATACTGAGGGATATAGTGGAGACTTTAAAGGCAGAAGGGTTTAATAGGATAAAAATCTACAACGAAATTGGACTGCTGCTTGCGGAGGGATGATTTAAGTCAGATAGAAAGCGTGTTGTAAAATGTAGATTTTGGTTGAGGTGTGAAAACGGTAATCCTTCAAGAGGGCAACGTTTACCCCTTACGATTTTTCTTTTAAAAGCCATAGGAAATCCAATATTCTTGAGTCTGCATTTTAAATCACCA
>JALSON010000034.1 GCA_026986455.1 Thermococcaceae archaeon
TTTAAAAAAGCGCCCGAAGGGCGCTCAAGCACGGAAAACACACTTTAAAACTGCCAGTTTAGAATTCAACCCCCACCAAAAGGGCTAAATGAAAACGCATGCCATACTTTGATGAAACTTTGCGAAGGCAAAGTTTCCTACGGGGGTTTGGGAGTACAGGAAACTTTGTGCAGACAAAGTTTCATCAAAGTTTGTGATTCCCCGATACAGTCTATTTAGGAGGGGTTTTCTTTAGATATTGTCCTTTTGGCCAAATTGGATTCTGTTCCCTATGGCCTGTTTAGGAGGGGTTTGGGGGCTTTAGCGCTCCGAAGGAGCGCATGTTGAAGTTGAACCCTCACGAGAGAAAGTCATTGAGCTAATCCAAGTTTCAAAAGCAAACTTTAAACTCAAAACCAATTCATAAGGAATCAACGCTAAGGAGGAATCACGACCTTTTGATCAAACTTTTCGTTAGAAAAGTTTGCTATGGCGGGCCCGCCGGGATTCGAACCCGGGACTACCGGCTCCGAAGGCCGGCGCCATATCCCCTAGGCCACGGGCCCTCAAAAGGGTTTTAAAGCTTGGGAAAATAAACCTTGCGGTGGTTCTATGATATTGTCAGACAGGAAAATCAGGGAAGAAATTCTGATTGAGCCGTTTAATGAGAAATCCCTCCAGCCTGCAGGCTATGACTTAAGGGTCGGCAGGGAGGCCATGATCAGGGGCAGGCTTGTGGATGTTAAGGGTGAGGGGAAGGTGGTTATTCCGCCCAGGGAATATGCCCTGATACTGACCCTTGAGAGGATCAAGCTCCCGGATGACGTTATGGGGGACATGAAGCTGAGAAGTTCTCTTGCAAGGGAAGGGCTCCTCGGGTCTTTTGCATGGGTCGACCCGGGATGGGACGGAAACCTGACCCTGGCTGTCTTTAACGGCTCTGATAATGAAATAGAGCTTGAGTATGGAGAAAGGTTCGTTCAGATTGCATTTATTCGCCTGGAGGAGCCTGCACAGAACCCGTACAGGGGGAGCTATCAGGGAAGCCAGCACCTGACACCCTCAAAACGCAGGGGATGGCTTTTATGAACTGACCATAGGCTTCGTTATAACTTTTTACTTTGGTTAAAAGTTACACTCTGTATATGCCCATCACCGGGAATTTGTGTCACAAAATATGCATATTTCAACATATACTATTTTCAAAATATTAACGGAAAGATATATACATACTTCTCATGTTAATGTACATTGTAACACCCATTGGGGGTGCCTACTGTGGAGAAAGATGAAAGCAGGAAGTATGCCCTTGTTCTGGGCATAATACCTTGGGTAGCATACGTAGTGATTTCACCAGCATTCAACAAGCCAGAGCCCCTGATCCTTGGAATGCCACCATTGATGTTCTGGAACACGCTGTGGCTGATATTAACCTCAATATGCCTCTATGGAGCATATAAGCTCGAATTGGGGGGTGGTCTCCTTGAGTAGCGCCGCACTTCCAGTAGCAATAATCATAGGTTGGGTACTCTTGAGTTTGGCTGTTGGAGTTTACGCCGGAATAAAGAGGAAGTTTACCTTGGAGGGATACCTTGTCTCCGGAAGAAGCTTGGGGCTGATATTCCTCTACGTCCTGATGGCAGGAGAAATTTACAGTGCCTATGCATTCTTGGGAACCGGTGGCTGGGCATACTCATACGGAATGCCGATAATGTATGCAATAGGCTATGGAGCCCTAGCCTATGCCTTTGGTTACTTCTATGCAAAGTATGTATGGAAGGTCGGTAAGTACTTTAAATGCGTGACCCAAGCCGACTACTTCCATGTGAGATATAACAGCAGAACACTGGCAGCACTTGTTGCACTCATCGGAATTGTTTTCAACGTTCCCTATCTGCAGCTTCAGCTTCAGGGACTTGGATACATCGTTAACGTTGGCTCGCTCAACACAATTTCAATAAAAGCCGGAATCGTCATTGGGATGGTTATAATGATGATATACGTCTATACTAGTGGTCTTAGGGGAATCTCCTGGACAAACCTTCTGCAGGCAACGCTCATGTTCATAGTTGCATGGGCAATTCTCTTTGCCGTGCCGTTCAAGCAGTTTGGAGGCGTTGGTGCAATGTTTAAGGCACTGGCCCAAGCCAAACCCGGGCATCTGATACTTCACCCACCGCTTGGCATGGCATGGTATGTCTCGACGCTTATACTGTGCGGGCTTGGATTCTTCATGTACCCCCAGATGTACCCATCCATATACAGTGCCAGAGATTTAAAGACACTGAAAAAGAATTACACCCTTCTACCGATTTACTCCATATTCATGATACCTGTCATCTTGGCGGGCTTCACAATTGCTGCAATGGGTCTTAAATTAGCGGCTCCTGATGAGGCTGTGCTGAAAGCTGTTGAGGTATCCTATCCGTCATGGGTTCTGGGAATAGTCGGTGCGGGAGGTTTTGCAGCGGCGGCATCAACAGCAAGTGCAATAATACTAACACTGGCAGGATTACTCTCAAAGAATTTGTATACAATAATAAAGCCAACAGCATCCGACAAAGAACTCGTGCTTGCAAGCAGAATTTCGGTCATACTGTTCGGTGTAACTGCCATGCTCTTAGCTCTCTTTGCTCCGGGAAGGCTTGTCGCACTTTTACTCCTGGCATATTCCGGCATAACGCAGATGTTCCCTGCAGCAGTTCTTGGGCTATTCTGGAAGAGAATGAACAAATACTCCGCAGGGGCGGGCATAATCGCAGGGTTGATAACGGTTACATACCTGAAATTCGGACTCAAACACAATCCTCTGGGAATCCACTTCGGCCTCTGGGGTCTGCTTGTGAACTTCATTGTGACAGTAATAGTGGCATATGCAACAAAGCCTGATGAAAACTTTGAAAAGTTCAGGCTCGCATTTGCCTGATTTCATTTATTCCCTTTTTTGTGTTTTGTGTCATGATATCTGGAGGTGATTCCATGGATGTTGTGAAGTCTGTGATTAAAAAGGCTAAGGAATTAGAACCATATATCATTGAGATGAGGCGGGGTTTTCATGCGCGTCCTGAGTTGAAGTATGAGGAGGTGTGGACTTCGGGGGTTGTGGTGGGGGAGCTTGAGCGTCTTGGTTATGAGGTTGTTAGGACGGCAGGGACGGGTGTTGTTGGGGTTTTAAGGGGTAAGAAACCCGGGAGGATTGTGGCTTTAAGGGCTGATATGGATGCTTTACCAATTCAGGAGGAGAATGATGTTCCTTACAGGTCGAAAATTCCCGGGAAAATGCATGCTTGCGGGCATGATGCCCACACCGCAATGCTCTTAGGAGCAGCAAGAATACTCTCCGGATTAAAGGACGAGTTAAATGGCACGGTAAAACTCATCTTCCAGCCGGCTGAGGAAGGGGGTTTAGGAGCCAAAAGAATAGTTGAGGACGGGCATCTGAATGACGTTGACGCCATCTTCGGAATACACGTGTGGGCTGAATTACCGGCAGGAGTCATAGGCGTGAAAGCAGGCCCCCTCCTCGCATCAGCAGACGCCTTCAAAACAACCATCAAAGGCAAAGGCGGACACGGAGCTTCCCCCCAGTTTGCCAATGATCCGATCCCAGTCGCCATTGATATAGCGCAGGCTTTTTACAAGGTGCTCGCGAGGGAGATTAACCCGCTTGACCCTGTGGCGCTGAGCGTTACGTCAATACAGGCCGGCAATACCTTCAACGTTATTCCGGAGAAAGCTGAGCTCCTCGGGACCTTCAGGACTTTCAGCGAGGATGTGAGGGAGTATCTGGTGAGGAGGATGGGAGAGATTGTGGAGGCCTATGCGAGGGCGCATAACGTTGAGGCTAACTTTGATCTGACGATAGAGCCCATTCCTCCCACCATCAACGATGAAAGACTCGCGGAGTTTGCGAGGGAGGCTTTAAAGCCCCTCGGGAGTATAGTGGAGCCGCAGCCGACGATGGGGGCTGAGGACTTCTCGCTTTACCTTAAGAAGGCGCCGGGCCTCTTCGTCCTCCTCGGAATCAGGAACGAGGAGAAGGGGATAATTTATCCGCACCACCATCCGAAGTTCAACGTTGATGAGTCCGTCCTCTGGAAGGGAAGCGCAATCTATGCTTTGTTAGCTTACAGATACCTGGAGGGTTCAAAATGAAGCTTGAATGGAATGAAAAGACCTTCGCCAGGTTCTCCTACCTGGGTGATGTAAGGATTTCAGGGGATGGGAAGAGGATTGCCTACGTTCTGACCAAGGCAAACCTCAAAGACAACAGATACGAGAACACGATTGTGGTTGAGGAGCTTGAGAGCGGGGAGAGGAAATACGTGGAGAACGCTTCAATGCCCCGCTTTTCTCCGGGAGGGACAAAGCTAACCTTTGTAAGGGGGAATGTGGAGAAAAAGACGAGCGAGCTTTGGCTTGTTGACCTGAGGAGCATGAGCGCCAAAAAGCTCATGGAGGTCAGGAACATCCTCGACGTGAGCTGGAACGAAGACGACAGGCGCCTGTTAATCACGGGCTTCAGGAGGCGCGATGACGAGGACTTCATCTTTGAGGACGACGTCCCGGTGTGGTTCGACGCAAAGGGCTTCTTTGATGGAGAAAAGACAACGTTCTGGATTTACGATAGCGAAGGTGAGGAAATTCTGGAGGAGTTCACGGCTGAAAAGTTTGCCTCCGGCATCTGGCACGGCGGCGAGGTGCTCTATGCACAGCACCACAGGGAAGAGGGAAAGCCCGCGATGTTCAGGTTCTACGACATCTTCAGGTACAGGGAGGGGGAGAGCGAGAGAATATTTGAGAAGGTCTCCTACGCCCCCGTGGACTCAAACGGGAAGCTCGTCCTCCTCCGCGGAAAGCCAGAGAAGGAGAAGCTCAGCGAGCACGATTACCTCTACATCTGGGAGGACGGGGATGTTGAGCCCCTCACGGAGCGTTTTGCATACAACAGCGGCATGGGGAGGCTCGATGCTAAAGGAAACCTGTACTTCACGATGGCAAAAGAGGGGAGGGTTTCACTGTACCGGCTGAGCAAAGGGGAACTGACCCCAATAGTCGAAGAAAAGGCGTGGGTCGTGGGCTTTGACGTGAGCGATGACGGAAAGGTCGCCCTTCTAAAGCAGACGGACACCATGCTGGGCGAGGTCTT
>JALSON010000035.1 GCA_026986455.1 Thermococcaceae archaeon
CCAGCTTGGCCTTGAAAAGAGGGGTTCCACCCTCCTTTAGGGTGATTACCCTTTTAACATCCGGAAGAAGCTCCCTGTACCTCCATACTCCTCTGTCCCTCCTCCTCCAGCGGGAGATATCAACCTCCGAATAGTCGTAGCTGAGCTCAAGCTCCGCTCCGCAGGAACATCTGGGAGGGATAAAGGAAGAGTATGAACGGCCACATGACGGGCACACAATCCTCATACCTCATCACTTGAGCCGGATTGCATCGAGGTTGTTCGGGGCTCTCGTTGATATCCCAAACTTTTTGTGTATGCTGCTCGCCAGATCCAGGCACTTCTGGGGCTCACCGTGAACTGTTATGACCCTCTCTGGCCTCGGCCTCACCCTTGCTATGTAGCTTATAAGCTCCCTTCTGTCGGCATGTCCCGAGAAGCCATCTATTGTGTGGACCTCCATGTTGATCCTTATGGCCTCGGTCTTCCCGCCCTCTCCTATCAGCGGAATCTCCTTCATGCCCCTCTGAATCTGCCTGCCGAGGGTTCCCTCAGCCTGGTAGCTCACAAAAATTATGCTGTTTCTTGGATCGGATGCGAGCTGCTTGAAGTACTCAACGCTCGGACCGCCCACGAGCATGCCCGAGGTTGCTATGATTATTGCAGGCTCACCGCTGTCGATTATGTCCTGCCTTTCCTTGCTGTTGGCAACGCTCTTGAATACGGGGTTCAGGAATGGGTTGTAGCCTTCATGGAATATCTGCTCCCTCAGGTGCTTGCTGAGGTATTCGGGGTATGCAGTGTGGATTGCGGTAGCTTCCCATATCATGCCGTCGAGGTAAATTGGAACCTCTATACCTCCGACCCTCGCATATTCCTCAAGAACCATCATTATCTCCTGAGCCCTGCCGACGGCCATTGCCGGTATGAGAACCTTCCCGCCGCGCTTTATGGTCTGATGGATAACCTCAATCAGCTTTTTCTCGGCCTCGTCTCTGGGCATCTGGTAGTCATTACTCGCACCGTATGTGGATTCCATCACGAGGGTCTCCAGCCTCGGGAATCTGTTTGCAGCCGGCTCAAAAAGCCGCGTGGGGATGAATTTGAAATCCCCCGTAACGGCCACATTGTGGAGGCCGTTCCCCACGTGCAGGTGTGCAATGGATGAACCGAGGATGTGTCCGGCGTTGTGAAGCGTGAGCCTCAGATCAGGTGATATATCCCTGACCTCACCGTAGTCGAGGGTTATCGTGTGCTTTATGACCTCCTTAATATCCCTCGGCCTGTAAAGCGGTTCTATGCCGTTGCTCTGCTGAATTTCAATGAAATCCTTCTGAAGGAGCACCATCAGGTCTCTCGTTGGAGGTGTGGCGTATATAGGGCCGTCGAAGAGGTTGAACCTGAAGAGATAGGGAAGCAGACCGCTGTGGTCGAGGTGCGCATGGGTTATTATTATTGCATCGAGAAGGCCCTCGTTGAGGACATATCTGAACTCGGGAGCCTCAAAATGGGGGAACGCTTTCTTGGGGTCATTCAAAGCGGCAACATTGACGCCAAAGTCCACCAGTACAAAGCTTTCGTTTGTCTGAAGAAGGAGAGCTGACCTTCCAACCTCCCTGAATCCTCCCAGACCCGTAATCCTTATCCACTCGCTCTTGAGCTCGGGCTTTCTGTATATGTTTCTGCCGACCTGTCTCAGGAATTTTCTCCTGTCCCTGCTCTCCGACTGAAGTATCTGTCTGACGGAGTATATGGTCTGGGATTGAATGGGGGGAGTTCTTATAACCCTCGGGGCCCAGTGGACCTTCTGTGTTATCAGCCTGAGCGTCTCTCCGTTTTTACCTATGACCAGCCCCGGCTTTTTGGCCTCAATTAAAACCTCTCCCACGGAGGGATCAAAGCTTATGTTGGTTATCTCGGCATCCGCGGGAACAAGCTGCTTTATCATCTCCTCCGCCCTTTCGGGGGGCAGGAGAACTTCGGGATCAGGGCGCACGCTTATGCGCTTTTTCAGAATCTTTGCAAGGTTCTTTATTAAATCCCCGTCCTGCATTATAACCTCTGGATTTTTAACATAGATAACGAGCTCCGGGCCCTCAAATTCGACATCGGCTATTTTTGCCTCCCGCGGAACCATCTGATCTATTATCTCCTTGATTTCCTTGAGAATATCATCGACAAACGTTTCCCTTTTTATCAATTTCCTCACCTCTGACTCACAGTCCCTTAAGAATGCTCTCTATATCATCTTTACCGAGCTCTCTATATCCCTCTTTCGTGATCTTCACAACCATTATGCCATCCCCTGTAAAAACATCCCTTCTCATGGCGGTGTTTATGGCCTTAACGGCAAGCCCGATGGCATCCTCGGCCTGCATATTCTCCCTGTATTCGTTTTCAAGAACAGCATAGGCAAACTCCATCCCGGAGCCTGCAGCGGCAAATTTATCCTCGGTCAGGCCTCCGGCCATATCTATGGAGTACAGCTCACCCTTTTCATAGAATCCTCCGATAAGGAACCATCCAAAGTAGGGCATGAAGCGGTTTCCATGAAGGATATTCGAGGTGAGCGTTGCGAGAGCCCTAACACTCATCTCCCTACCAACCCTTGCCTTATACAGACTGCTTTCCGAGCGGAGAAGCCTGACAAGACTGAGAATATCGCCAACACTGCCTGCTCCAGCGAGGGCTGAATGCTCGTCAATTTTGAATATCTTTGTCACATCCTTCGAGGCTATCATGTTGCCGATCGAGGCCCTCCTGTCCGCTGCAAGGACTATCCCATCACTACATGCAATGCCAACTGTGGTGGTTCCCTTTAGCTTGTCTGTCAATTACAACACCCCTTGCGCTTAGTATTTTTCAGAATAGAAGAACCTACAAAGGCCGTTTGTCCGAACAGTATTTAAAGTTTTCGCATTGAGGGAGGGATTTATAAACTTCAAACACCAAATTCCGGGAGGTGGTCGGGATGAAAGAGGTTATACTGCTGACGGGCCCTCCTCTCAATGGAAGGGACGAATATGCTGAAGAGGCACTGAGGCATTCTAAGGAGGAGTACGATTATCACCATGTTTTTGAATACCTGATTCAGGTTGGAAAGGAGAGGGGGCTTAAAATAACCCGGAAGAATGTTCTTGATTTTGCAATAAGCCATCCTGATCTGATGAATGCCATCAGGGACAGGGCTTTCGAAAGGATAAGGAAGGAGATAGACGAGTCCGAGAAGAAATATCATATCGTCTCCACCCCTTCGCTCTTCAGGTGGGGCAGCGGTAGCGTTCTGGGATTCACACTGAGCAACCTGAAGCTTCTGAGGCCGGACAGGGTTATAATCGTCCTCGATGACATCCTGAGCGTCAGGAGGAGAATAGTAAATGACCCCGAGTGGTTTGAACGGTTCGGAAATGATAAGGACAACATCAAGCTAACAACGCTGGTTCTGTGGCGTGAGGATGCCATAAACCACGTCAAGACGCTTGTCCATGAACTCGAAAAGGAAGGGGTTAGTGTAAGATACGTTCTCCAGTTTGGAATCCGGCATCCCCACGACACCTTCCTCAATCTGCTGTTCAGCGAAGATGAGAAGCCCCTCGTGTATCTCAGCTATCCCATGACCGGCCACGAAGAGGAATACTACCACAGGGTGAGGGACTTCTACACCAGACTAAGCCGGTATTTCACAGTCCTCGACCCCGGAGCTTTAGATGACTGGTGGGTCGTTGCTGAATACGACAGCCAGATAAACAAAGACCCCTCAATCAGAAAAATCAAAATCAAGCACCTCCTTGACGGCGAAGAGGTTGAGGAGCTGGACAGAGGGGACATAGAACAGGCGACCGATATCCTGAGGAGACAGCTCGTCGAGAGGGACTTCAACCTCGTTGATGTGTGCAAGGCCATAGCGGTTTATCACTACACACCGGAGGTTTCCGCTGGGGTTATAAGTGAGATGGCCGAGGCCTACAGAACATTCGCCGCCATATACCTCTACTATCCCTTCAAACGCCGCCCAAGCCCCTTCATGGAGTTCTACGGCATGCAGAATCCCTCAAGGAGGACGATGTTCAGGGATGAAGAGGAGATGCTCAGGGCCATGGTGGAGGAGAAGGAGTACTGGACAAAAGTTTGATTATCTTCATCTGCCTTTGGTATCATGATATACCCACAGGAAAACAGGATAAACATAAACACAAGAAGAAAAAAGGGCAGAAATCACCCATCACTTCTTGACCCATCCGCGGTGCTTCATGGCGTCGTAGACCCTCTGGACGGCGACGACGTAGGCGGCATCTCTCATGTTGATGCCCTTCTCCTTGTGGGTGTTGTAGACGTCCCAGAAGGCCTTGGTCATCTTGTCGTCAAGCCTCTTCCTTGTCTCCTCAACCGTCCAGTAGAAGCCGTTGATGTTCTGCACCCACTCGAAGTAGCTGACCGTAACACCGCCGGCGTTACAGAGGAAGTCCGGGATTACGAGGATGCCCTTCTCGTGGAGAATAACATCTGCCTCAGGTGTGGTCGGGCCGTTGGCGAGCTCCGCTATTATCTTGGCCTTGATGTTGTCGGCGTTCTTCTCGGTGATGACCTCCTCAATGGCGCTTGGAGCAAGGACATCAACTTCGAGCTCAAGCAGCTCTTCGTTGGTTATGTTGGTTGCTCCCGGGAAGTCCTTGACGCTGCCGGTCTTCCTCTTCCAGGCAAGGACCTCGTCTGCGTTGAGGCCGTCCGGATTGTAGATGCCGCCCTTGCTGTCGCTGACGGCGACGACCTTCATTCCATAGTCCTCACTCATTATCTTTGCCATGTAGTAGCCGGCGTTACCGTAGCCCTGGATTGCTATGGTCTTGCCTTCAAGGCTGTCCCATCCAAGGGCCTTTGCGGCCTCCCTAACCGTGAAGCTGGCGCCTCTCGCCGTGGCGTCCATTCTTGCCACAATACCTCCAACACCAGGCGGTTTGCCCGTGATGACACCGAAAGCCGGGCCCTTTCTCCTGCTTATGGCCTCGTACTCGTCCATCATCCATGCCATGATCTTCGGGTTTGTATAAACATCC
>JALSON010000036.1 GCA_026986455.1 Thermococcaceae archaeon
CGCAAAAACCGCTATGTTGGCCTCCAAAGCTCCACGTGCTATGGCCTGATTGCCCAGGAGAATTACCCTCTCCCCGGGCTTGTCCCATAAAACCATATCAGTAACCTTTGCCATCCAAAATCACCTCATTCCTCCTTCAAAACTCCAGCATTCTTAGCAAATTCCACAAGGGCATAGGCAGCCGAAGCCACGTCCTCCGGTCTCTCATAGCTTGGAATTCCGTTCTTCTCAAGCAGCTCTTTGGCGGGTTCACTCACATAGCCCGCCATGAAAAGGCCGAGAACGGGCTTGCCATTGTTTGCCTCCTTCACTGCCTTTATGACGCCCTCTGCATGCTCTGTCTGCGTCATACCCGCGAAGGTGGGCACAACACAGATGCTTATGAGCATGTCGACGTTGGGATCTTCGAGGAGGAGCTTCGCCGTTCTGTAGTAGTCCTCCCCCCTGGCACTCGCAATCATGTCGACAGGGTTTTTCACGGCAGCCATTGGAGGCAGGAACTCCCTGAGCTTCCGCATGGTTTCCTCCTTAAGGTCTGCCAGCTTTAACCCATACCCGTCTATCGCATCCGCAGTCAGAACGCCCGGGCCGCCGGCGTTGGTCATTATCGCAACCCTCCTGCCCTCCGGCAGCGGCTGGGTGAATGCCCTTGCCATGCTGAGCATGTCGTCAATTGTTTCCGCTATTAAAACGCCGCTCTGCTTGAATGCCGCTTCGTATATCCTGTATGATCCAGCGAGGGAACCTGTATGGCTCGAAGCCGCCCTTGCCCCGCTCTCGCTCTTCCCGGCTTTGAGGACTATCACGGGCTTCCTTCTGCTGACCTCCCTTGCGACCTCCATGAACCTCCTTCCATCCTTCAGGCCTTCTATGTAGAGTGCTATGGCCCTGCTCTGCTCATCATCGGCCAGAGCCTCCATGAGGTCGGCAAAATCCAGATCCGCCATATTGCCGATGCTTATGAACTTTGAGAAGCCAATTCCTTCCTTGATGGTCTTGTAGAGGATTCCTGCCCCGAGGGCCCCGCTCTGGCTTATGAAAGCTATGTCTCCCCTCTTGGCGTTCATGACGAATGTGGCGTTCATGCCGTTGTGCGTGTTCATTATGCCTACGCAGTTCGGTCCGACTATGCGCATGCCATATTTGTGGGCTATCTCGACGAGCTCCCTCTCCTCCTTCTTTCCTTCCTCACCAACCTCACCAAAGCCGGCCGTTATGAGGATTATTCCCCTGACGCCCTTTTCACCGCAGTCTATTATCGTCTGCCTCACGAATCTCTTTGGAACAACGATGACCGCGAGGTCGACCTCATCAGGAATTTCCCTGACGTTTCTGTATGCTCTGATGCCCTGTACGACCTCATCCTTGACGTTTACAGGGTAGATCTCTCCATCCCTGTAGTCCTTGAGGTTTTTGAACACCTCATAACCGAGCTTGAGGGGATCATTTGAAGCTCCTATAACTGCGATAGCTTTTGGTGTGAAGAAATAGTCAAGCATTTTTACAATCACCGTACTGAACCTCGGTAAAAGTCTATATAAGCTTTCCTAAGGAGTGCAGTTAGGCAAATATGAGCATGGACGAGGAAAAGTAAAGCTTTAATGGGCTAAAAATGGCATCACTGCACAGAATTTCATTTCCCGAAAGGTTTAAGTTAGTTCGGGTTATTATAACCAGCGAGGTGATAGCGATGGTGAAGATCAGGTTTCTCGGACATGCCGCCTTTGAGATTGAGGGCAGCAGGAGAATTCTCATTGACCCCTTTCTGACGGGAAATCCAGCCGCAGCAGCAAAGCCCGAAGACTTTGACAGGGTGGATTTAATTCTCGTTACCCATATGCACGGCGATCACGTTGGCGACGCCGTGGAAATCGCCCAGAAAACAGGGGCAAAAATCGTGGCTATGTACGACATAGCAAACTACCTCGTCGAAAAGAGAAGGGGCATCACAACGGTGGGGATGAACTACGGCCCGACAGAGGTCGATGGCGTTAAGATAGTTCAGGTTCCGGCATGGCACTCAAGCGGCGGCGAGGAGGGCTTTATGGTTGGCAACGCATGCGGATACATAGTGGAGATTGACGGCGTGACGGTATATCATGCCGGCGACACGTATGTATTCAAGGATATGGAGCTCTTCGGCGAGCTTTACGGGATTGATATTGCACTCCTCCCGATAGGCGGGCACTTCACGATGGGGCCGAGAGAAGCTGCAAAGGCCGTTGAACTGCTGAAACCGAAATACGTCGTTCCGATGCACTACAACACATGGCCCCCAATCGCAAAGGATCCGGAGGAGTTCAAAAAGCTCGTTGGGAGCAGGGCTGAGGTTGTAATCCTCAGGCCCGGGGAAACTCTTGAGCTGTGAAAAACCTTTTTAAGTTCCTTATTTTACTTCTTCTTTGGTGGTTGAATTGAAGAGAGCACCTCTGATTATCCTGCTTGTAATTCTCATGCTCACCCCCCTGCTGGTGCCCGCGGTGCAGGCTGCGGGTGATGAGAAAAAGTATGACCTTATAATCGTGAGAAATGATGACCTGATTGATTACATAGTTGCCCTGCCGTATGCCAAAAAGCTTGGCGTTCCCATTCTCCCCGTCAATCCGAAGGAGCTGGATATAAAAACACAGGCACAGCTCCAGTCATATGCCCAGTTCGGGTGGAATCACGTTCTCATAATAGGAAACTCCAAGGCCGTCAGCGACACCGTTCAGGACGAGCTAATGAGCATCGGTTTCATCACCGAGAGAATTGGGGGGGAGGTCAGAACCGAGACCGCTGCAAGATTGGCCGAGGCCTTCTTCCCCAAGGGTGCAGAAACAGTTATCCTTGCGAGTGCCAATGACTACGGTTCCGCACTGGCAGCCGCGAGATATGCGATGAACTACGGCTACCCCCTCCTGCTGACCAGAAATGATACCGTCTCGGAATACACCGCCCTTGCCCTCAAAAAGCTCAAACCGAAGCTTGTGGTCATGATAGGTGCGGGACTATCGGAAAACGTGGAAAAGCAGCTCAAGAGCATGGGGTACGAGACCTTCTGGTACGGAAGGAACGTCGAGATAACCCTGCCGAAGAAGGAGGAGAGAACCTCTCCATGGTGGTACTACCTGATAGGTGCCCTCATATCCCTCGCGGTAACGGTTCCCATAGTCCTTTACTGGGCGAAGAAAAAATGGGGGGAGAACAGGGTTCCTATTGAAGTGCTGACTGAAAAGGAGAGAATCGTTGTGAAGGCAATGCTTGAAAAGGGCGGCATCGTCAAGCAGGAGGATCTGCCGGAGCTTACAGGCTATTCGAGGCCCACCATAAGCCGTATCATCCAGGAGCTTGAGAAGAAGCAGCTCGTATCGAGGGAAAAAGTCGGCAAGACCTTCATAGTGAAGCTGATAAAGGAAATAAGGATGAGGGACTGACGGTCGGCGTTCATCACTTCTCAGCGTCCTGGCTTCTCCTCATCCCATCCCGTATTTCCAGCCGCCCGAATGCTTTCGGCGGTTCAACTGAGGCTGCAGGTCGGAGGACATGGCATTATCTGCAAGATTCTCACAGGAAGGAATAAGGAATAGAAATGGAGAATGGCTACTCCTCCCTAAATGCTCCGTACTTCTTGGGGTCGTAGAACGGCGGGGTCACTGTCACGGCCTTCTTGAGCCTGCCTCTAATCTCCACTTCGAGCTCAACTCCCGGTTTGGCGTATTCCGGCCTGACGAAGGCTATTCCGATGCCGATTCCGAGGAGCGGGGAGCTGGTTCCGCTCGTTACCTCGCCCACTGGCTCGCCGTCCCTGTAGACCTTGTAGCCCTCCCTCGGAATGCCCCTGTCAACCATCTTGAAGTGCACCATCTTGCTTGGAAGTCCTCTCTCCCTCTGCTTCAGGAGGGCCTCTTTGCCAATGAACTCTTTGTCCCAGAAGAGTGCGAAATCAAGGTTTGCCTGGAGCGGCGTTACTTCATCTATATCGGTGCTGAGGAGCTGGAGCTCCTTCGTCTCGTTGCCGTAGAGCGTGTAGCCCGCTTCAAGCCTCAGAGTATCCCTCGCACCTAAGCCAGCTGGCTTTATGCCATATTTTTCGCCGGCCTCAAGGATGGTCTTCCAGACGTGGAGGGCCTTCTCCGGCTCGCCCCTCTTGCTCTCGTCCGGATGGTATGGATTGGCGTCCTCAAAGTAGACCTCAAAGCCGTTCTCGCCGGTGTAACCGCTCCTTGAGAGCAGCATCTTTATCCCATCGAGCTCAACTTCCCTGGCCTGGAACCACCAGAGCTCGTTGATGTCTATTCCAAAGAGATCCCTGGCCAGATCCCTCGCCTTCGGGCCCTGAATTGATAACATGACCATGTCATAGGTTTTGTTTTCAATCTCAAGGTCGAGCTCGGTGTACTGCTCAATTGCCCTCTTGATTGAGGTGAACCAGGCGTAGAGCTTTTCAAAGGCATCGCTGTCGCACACCATCATGTACTCATCGTTGCCCATGTTGAAGACGAGCGTCTCGTCCTTAACCGCTCCCCTCTCGTTGAGGACGAGGGTGTAGGTTCCGCTTATCGCAGGGGGCCTGCTTACATCATTGGTTGTGACGTACTGGAGGAACTTCAGGGCATCCTTGCCCCTGAAGAAGATTTCGCCCATGTGTGAGACATCGAAGATTCCAACGCCGTTCCTAACGGCAAGGTGTTCTTCCTTTATGCTTGAGTACCAGATTGGCATCTCCCATCCTGCGAACTCCTCGACCTTCTTGGCGTTTTCCCTATGCCAGTCAAAAATGTGGACCCTCTTCACCATGAGTATCACCACTGAAAGAATACCGGGCAGGAAATATAATCCTTTTCATTTTGATTCTATGAATGTTCTGCATATCTGCAGAGGCATCTGAGTCGATCCTGGTTTTGAAGAGAACCCGGAGTTTCGTTTATGGTATCCACGATGGTGTATATTGTAGTACCTTCACGCATGATTATGGTGTTATAGGAATAGAGTTCTTCATGGATGATAATATTGTACCCTTAATGTCGTTAAGGTTGATAATCACA
>JALSON010000037.1 GCA_026986455.1 Thermococcaceae archaeon
CTTCGGCTCGCCCGTGGAGTTTCTGGATACCGCCCTCAGGTCAGTGAAGAGGAAGGGGATTCTCGCAGTTACGGCAACGGATACCGGGGTGCTCTGCGGAGCCTACAGGCACGCCTGCCTGCGTAAATACCTTGCGGAGCCGATAAGGGGAGAACTCTGCCACGAGGCAGGGCTTAGAGTTCTCATCGGAACTGTCGTTAGATATGCCGCCAAGTACGACCTCGGCGTTGATGTTCTCCTAGCTTACCACCGCGACCACTACTTCCGGGCCTTTCTGCGGCTCAAGAGCGGCGCCAGAAAAGCAGATGAGAGCCTCTCCCGGCTCGGCTATCTGTGGCAGGGTGTGAACGGCCGCTTTGAGTATGAAAAAGCTCCCCTCCCGGGAAAACCCAGAGCCCACGGCCCGCTGTGGCTCGGCCCGTTGAAGAGTCAGGAGTTTGTTGAGGGAATTCACAGGCTGGGCAAAGAACATCCAATCGCCCACAAAAAGACGCTCCCATTCCTCGAAACTTTAGCGGGGGAATTCGACATTCCCTTCCACTACGACACCCATGCTCTCGCAAGGAGGAACGGCCTCAGGGTGGGAAAAATCAGCGGGATAATCGAAGCCCTCAGAGAGCATGGGTACAGGGCAACGAGGACTCACTTTTCCCCAACGGCGGTGAAAACTGACGCCCCCTTTGAGGAGGTTCTTGAGGCCATGAAGCTAACCCTCCGAAATCGTTAAATCCCTCCTGTAGAATTCTGTGGTATAGAGAAAATAGAAAAACCACTATCCGCCAGAGCCGTGTGGGGATGAAACAATGGACGAAATGCTCAAACTTGCTCAGGACTTTTATAAGGATGAATATGCGGATTCCGTCTTATATGCCCGTCTTGCCCGGGACGAAAGGGACGAGGAGATAAGGGAGGAGTTCCTCCGCCTCTCAAACATAGAATCGAAGCATGCCAGGTTCTGGCACGATTTTATAAAAAGGCATGGTGGAAAAGTTCCAAGACCCTCGGTGAAGAGGCTCACTATCTTCAGCGTCAAGCTCCTGAGGAAAATACTCGGCCCGGGTTCCCTCGCATCCCTCCTCGAAATGGGCGA
The DNA here is from genome assembly GCA_026986455.1 of Thermococcaceae archaeon. GTDB lineage: Archaea > Methanobacteriota_B > Thermococci > Thermococcales > Thermococcaceae > Thermococcus. The sequence continues at coordinate 1,091 of JALSON010000037.1, forward strand.
GAACAGCGCCATACAGAAGTACTTCAAATATCTCACCGCCTACGCGCACAGGTTTACACCGGATGAGATGGAGGAGATAAAGGAGGTTATCCTTGATGAGCTTGAACACGAGAAGTTCTTCTACGAGAGCAAACAGCGTTTTCACACGGAGAACATCCGTGACCTCGTTCTCGGGATGAACGACGGGCTCGTCGAGATTCTTGGAGCTGTCACAGGTCTTTCAGCGGTTTATCCCAACAGTCCCCAGCTCGTTGGCATAAGCGGCCTGATAGTTGGCGTTGCAGGAGCTCTTTCCATGGCGATCGGAACGTTCATCTCGGTGCGCTCCCAGAGGCAGGTTAATGAGGCGATCAGAGATAAAATGGAGGTTCTTTTCAGGGTTTCACCGGGAAGAGCAAAGGAAGAGCTCATGGATAAGCTTGTTGAGGGCGGAATGCCCGAGGATATTGCCAGGGAAGTTTCAGAACAGCTTGCCGGCAACAGCGATGCAATAATGAAGCTCCTCATCCCAGAGAGCGACGAGAATGAGATAAGAGCTGCCCTATACACGGGCTCCTTTTATCTGCTCGGAGTTGCATTTCCTGTTACCCCATATTTCCTTGCATCAAGCTCACTAACCGCTCTGCCATTCTCGGTTCTTCTGGCCGGCTCGGCATTGGCCGTTGTTGCAACGCTGGTTTCCCTCCTGTCGGGAATTTCAATCCGGAAGAAGGTCGTCGAGATGGTGGCGACAGGACTTGGGGCAGCGTTCCTGAGCTACCTCTTTGGACGGCTCATGGAGGTGCTCTTCAACGTCTCGGCGCTTTAGATGTAGAGCACCTCAACGCCGAGCTTTTCGGCGATTTTTCCCTGTTTTTCATCGCTTGTTGCGAGCCTGCCGTACTTGAGGGCCTGGGCGATGTAGAGGGCGTCGTAGACTGTGACTCCCTGCTCGAGGGCGATTTTCTCTCCTTCGGGAAGATACCGGAGCGGGTTTTCGTAGATTATTATTCCCTTGGTCGCGTGAAGGTAGTCAATTATACGCTGAGCAATTTCAAAAGATATGTCTTTGTACAGCCTGTACCGCTTCCATACAGCGTTGGCCCCCTCAATTAGAGCCATTTCCAGCGATACGAGTTCTGGAGTCTCCCTGAGGAACCTTGAGACATCTTCCCAGCCCTCTTCCCGAAGGAGGTATTTTATTAGTGTTGAGGTATCAATTACTATCACGGGAATCCCTCACGAGTTTCGTGGCCTTTCCTCTCTCAAGTTGGGGGACTTTTTCAAGGAACGAGTCAATCTCATCGAGTAACCTTGCTTTCTCTTCCTCCCTGAGTTTCCTTTCTATGAACCTCCTTATCTCCTCGCTCCAGTTGATATCGTACTCCTTCATCTTCGCTTTTAGCTCATCGGGAATGCGGATGCTTATGACCGCCATACAACCACCGTTTACATAAACGCATTACAGGATTATAAACGTTGTCCTCACACCTTCACGTACTTCCATTTTCCACGTTTAAACGCCCACCAGAACAGTGCTGCGGTAGTGAAGGTTTCGAGGCTCATAGCTATCCATGCAGCAATAACTCCGAGGCCCTCAAAGTGTATTGGCCCGATTGTAAAGCCAAAGCCGAGAAGATAAGCCGGCACTATTCTGAAGAGGAGCTTGCTGGTCGCGGTGATATACATCGGCGTCTTCGTGTCCCCCGCCCCCCTCAGCGCACCGCCGAGAACAAAAACCCATCCAAGGGGGATTTCGCTTATCCCCACTATGAGGAGGTATATACTCGCCAGTGTGAGAACCTCCGGATAGTTCGGGTCGCCGGAGCTTATGAAGGGCAGAACGAGATAGCGGGGGAATGCTATGAGTATAAAGGCCATGACGGTCATGAAAAGCCCCACCATCTTGAGGGCCTCATAAACCGTTTTCTCGGCCCTTTCCGGACGCCTAGCTCCGAGATTCTGACCGACAAGTGCCGAGGTGGCCACGTTGAAGCCGAATGCAGGCATGTATGCTATGCTCTCCACCCTGAGACCGACCTGATGGGCTGCTAAGGCCACGGTTCCAAAACGGGTCACCACGCTCATGTAGAGAAAGTTGTAAAAGCTGAAGAGGCCCCTTTCAACCATCGTTGGAATTCCCACGCGCAGGATTCTCTCAGCCATTTCAGGATGGAAGGAATAGCTCAGCCTGAGTCTGAGAACAAGGCGTCCGCTCAGGAGAAGATAAGACCCAATGAGGAAAGCCGCCGTTATACCAGCTCCCGAGGCCCACGCCGCTCCAACAGGCCCCAGTTTCGGAAAACCCAGCTTTCCGAATATGAGGAGGTAGTCGAGGAGGGCATTTATGACGTTCATCAGGATTCCGAGCTTCATCGGTGTTTTGGTGTCCCCCGCACCCCTCAACGCGGCCATTGCGGTAAAACTAACAAATCTAATGGGGTAAAATGCAAATACAACCCTGATGTATGCATAGCCGAGGCGCACGACGTCCTCACTCGCTCCCATGATCCTCAGGATGTCGTCTCCAAAGAGCCAGCCAAAGAGCATCACAGGAATACCAAGGAGAAAGGAGAGATAGAGGCTCTGCTCAAGGGCAAGTGCAGCATTCTCCTCGTCTTTTGCTCCCACAAATCTGGCCGTCAGAGCGAGAGAACCTGTGGCAACAGCGGCCATTATGGGCATCATGAACCAGCTGACCTGGCCGCCGAGCCCCACAGCGGCTATCGCCAGCGCACCGACATGCCCCACCATCATGGTGTCCACTAGGTTGAGAAGGGTCTGAGAGATGTTGCCCATTATCGCGGGCCATGCCAGCTTCCAGAGCTTCCTCTGAATTTCATTCATGGATACCACTCAGACGGTTATCTAAACGATAAAAGGTCTGTGGAGGTTAATAAAGTTTACCATAGTCCCCGCCCTGAAAGGCGATGCCTGAAAATGTCACCAACATCCAGCCATAGAGTACCATTAGAAGTTATGATTAACAGCTAAGGGATATATGTGGTCCTATTCTCCCTGAATATCTCCTTAAATGGGTTATAAAACCATTCCAGCAATAACAAACAAAACAGCAAAATAAAAAAGATTAAAGCAGGTTCTTAGCCTTCTTCCACTTTCTGCTCCAGCGGTATTTCCTCATGCGCCTGCTCCTGCCGAAGCCGCACGCAGCACAGTAGCCCTTCTTAACGTTAAAGGACTTCCTTCCGCATCTCCTGCATTTTATGTGAGTCGGTGTCCTGTTCCTCTTTCCGTGCGGTGCTGTTCCGCTTCCCACAGTGAATCACCTCACTCACTCTCTACGGGCGAGATTGCCAACACATTGTCTCCCCTAATCACGATCTTGCCGTACTGCTTCGTAACCTCCCCGCCCTCCACGAGCTGGGCGTTGGCGAGGACTATATTCAGGTGAATGTCATAACCAATGAGCCTTCCTCTAAACTCGAACCCTTTCTTCAGGATCACCAAAACGTCCGTGTCGAGTGACTTGTGTATCACATCAAGTGGTCTTTCCGCCATTTTCCTTCCCTCCTAAATAATCAAAGCCGATATCAAATTCATAACCGAGAAATTGGTTTATAACTCTTTCCCCGGTTGGGAATCAAAAATCGAGAAGAATGGGGAAAACCAAGTTACGGGATAGTGCTTCATCAAGTTTAACTAACACTTTTTAATTTCAAGAGAGCGAAACGCTTAAATACCACAAACTAGTTAAATTTACTTGACAATCTCATTGGAGGAATTAGATGCGACAGAAAGTGGTATGGTTTGTACTTGGTGTTTTGGTTGGAACTCTGTTTGTTGTTTCAGCGTATCCAACAAACAGTAGCGTTCAGTACTCTGTTCCAGTGGTTCAGAAGATAAACAACACAGTTCCAGTTTACTACGTGGGGAGCAACGTCTC
>JALSON010000038.1 GCA_026986455.1 Thermococcaceae archaeon
CCTCATTGGATGAGCTTCCCAATCCGCTAATATGGCCTCTCTATTCATTTCCTCTCACCTCATGGAAGTGAAATCTCTGGCTTCTCCTTCCCAACAACGAATGCGTATTCCTTCAGCGTGTCAAAGAGCTCCCCTTCGCTGTCCTCGATCGTAACGACATCCGGCCAGCCGCCAGGGAACTGCCTGACCTCAACCACCTTGCCCATTCTTGCAACGTTCTTACCCTGGGTAACAAACACCTGCACCCCAATCTCGAACGGGATTATCTCCACAATCTCCTTCTCGGGAACCTTCATGATAACCGTGTATGCGGTTTTGAATCTGTCCTTGGCCTCGTCCGTGAGCGAGCTGAGCTTTATGAGATGGTTGGTTCCATCATGGAAGTTCAGCTGCAGGTTGCCTCCCTTTACCATCCTCTTGTTGCTTATTCTGAGCGGCTTGAGGCCCGCTTCCTTATCCGTTATCGGGTGGAGTATGAGCTTTCCGAGTCTGTTCGGGAGAACCCGGTAGTGCTCGCCGGTCTCAGGGATGGAAACCACGTCCATGATTCCAACAGGGAACTTGTAGTCCCTCCTCGGAATACCATCCACCAGAACCTTCCCCTCATTAAGCACCTTCCTTGCCTCTCTCGCCGTCTTTGCATAGCCGAGATAGTCCCTGACTATGTAGAGCAGCGGGATTGACGTCTTCATGCTGTGCGGTCCCGGCCTGGGTCTGACAGCCCATTTGTACGTCTTGCGCTCGATATACCACTGAGTAGGAGCACTCAATCTCTTCAAGTGCCTCTTCGCACCTTTCCTCGCCATGTTCAGGCCCTCCTATTAATTATCTTCTCCCTTCTCTCATCATCGAGGTTCAATTCGACAATAACAACGTTTGATGGGTGAAGCGGATAAAAGACCTCTGTCCCGTCCACCTTCTTCTGGGTAACCCCCTCCACGTGTATTCTGTATCTCTTAAGGTCGACCTCCGTGACCTTGCCTTCCGTACCCTTAAAGTCACCTCTAACGACCTTAACCTTGTCGCCCTCCCTGATGGGCAGGTTTCTGATGCCGTACTTCTGCCTGAGTTCCCCTGAGAGAGGGGCGCTCATTATCTTCTGCCTGAGGTGAAGGGGAGCGTTATATAAAAACTTCCTCTGCTTTCCGGGTTTTTTTGTTTTTAATTCCATCTTTCTCACCTCACAATACTATACTCGCTATGCTGCCGAGTCTGACCCATTTTTCAGCAGCTTCTCTCGCTATGGCACCTCTAATTTCAGTTCCCCTCGGAACGCCTTCAGGAGTTACTATTGCAGCAGCGTTGTCCTCAAATTTAACCCTCATTCCGTCGAGCCTTCTGTACTCCTTTCTCTGCCTGACTATCACCGCTCTGACAACCTGGTGTCTTATATCCGGCCTTCCCTTCTTTACGGTTGCAATCACCATATCGCCAACGCCGGCGGAAGCAAGCCTCCTCCTGGTGCCCTTGTAGCCCACGACACCTATAATCTGGATTACTTTGGCGCCGCTGTTATCTGCGACCCTGAGATATGCCCCGATGGGCAGAGCTCTCGTTGGCCTGACCGGACTCACACCTCTCGTTGCACCGGCACCCTTCTTTGCCATCGCTATCACCTCTCCCCAGCCTTCTGCGTTATGGCAACGACAACAAAGCTCTTCGTTTTGCTGAGTGGTCTTGTCTCAGCGACGATGACCCTGTCACCGGGCTTTGCAGCGATACAGGGGGGATTGTGTGCGTGTATCCTGCTCCTCCTGAGCTCGTATCTTTCATATTTTTTGAGATAGTGGTAGTGCTGCCTCTCGACGGTTACGGTTCTCCTCGGTTTGTCGCTGACGACGATTCCTTCGAATACCCTGCCGTGAATCTTAACGTGCCCGTGCCACGGGCAGTACGGGTCATCACACTTCTCAGCGGGAGGCTGAATCTTCAATCCGATGTCTCTCATCTTCTCCACCTCTTTTTCAATCTCATCTCGGGTCTTCCAATCAAATCCCTTCCGTGGATCCGTATCTTTTTATCGTCAATTTCAAACTCAATTTCAACGACGCTCTTCGGGATTACCCAGAGCTTTTCAGCCGTATCCCCCACCATCGTGAGTGTATTCCTCGTCTCATCGATGATGTGGCCTTCGATGCCAACCAGCTCTGGATGAGATGCCCTTATAATCTTTGCTTTCAGCCCTATCAGTTCATGCCATACTATGCTCCTCGCCGTCACTCGATTTCTATTAAGTCCTCTGAAAATCCAAGGCCGGCCAGCAAGTGCCTGACCTTTTCTCTGTGGTCTCCCTGCAGTTCTATCCTTCCCTTCTTTACGGTTCCGCCGCATGCCAGCTTCGCCTTCAGCTTTTTTGCAATCTCCTCAAGGTTGAACTCCTTCTCATCTATTCCTTCGATTATTGTCTTGAGCTTCCCGTAGCGGGCCTTCTCGATATAGACTCTAATCCTCTGCTGCTCCTTCAGCACCTCTTTAAAGAGCATCTCATCCAGCGGGTTCACAATCCTCGGCACCAAACATCACCTTTTCTCCCTAAGCTTCTCCTTCTTTATTGTTATAAGGCGCGCTATATCGCGCCTTAAATCGCGGATGACCATGGGGTTCTCAAGAGAGGTCCCCATGGTGAGCATGCCCCTTTCCTTGGCAAGCTCAAGGCGGAGCTCCCTGATCTTCTCCTCGATTTCCTCTATGCTCATCTCCCTAATCTCACTTGCCTTCATTGTGAGCTCACCTCAACGACCTCTTCAGCGGGCTTTTCAAGAACCTCGATTTCATCCGGAAGTCTGGCTTCAGGGGGCATTATCGAGACCTTGACGCCTATGACACCGAGCTTGAGCTTTGCCTGGGCGTAGCCCTTGCTGACGAGTGTTTCAGCCGGATTTCCGACCTTGGCGAGGTAGCCCTGATAAAAGCGCACGCTTTTCGCTCTTTCGCCGGTGAGCTTTCCGCTCAGGCGAATCTCAACGCCCCTTGCCCCGTTCCTCATGATAGCCCTTATGGCTGCGTATGCTGCCCTCCTGAAGTGTATGCCCCTCTCAAGGGCCTGGGCAAGCCTGACGGCCTGAACCTTGGCGTTGAGGTAGGGGTTCTTTATTTCCTCAACCTCGATCTGCGGGTTCTCAAGATTGAACTGCCTCTCAAGTATCCTGGTGAGCTCCCTTATCCTCCTTCCGCCCCTGCCTATGACGTAGCCGGGACTAGCGGCGAAGATGACGACCTTGGTTCCAAGAGGGGTTTTCTTGATGTCCAGACCGCCATAGCCGGCCCTCCTGAGCTCCTTCTCAAGGTACTCGTCGATGAGCATCTCCTTGACGGATTCCTTAATGAAGTATCTCTCAATAGCCATGGGCTCACCTCCTTACCTCTTCAACCACTATCTCTATGTGGGTTGTCTGCTGGTTAAATGGCGTCGCTCTTCCAAAGGCTCTGGGTATGTAACCTCTGAGAACCGGGCCTCTATGGGCTGCCGCATGTATAATCCTGAGCCTGTCCGGATCAAGACCCTTCTGCTCTGCGTTGTTCTTGGCATTGAGGAGTATCTTCTTCATGGCCTTTGCAACCTTCACCGGGTATCTGCCAGGACCGAAGCCCCTGCCCGGCTTGTGGCCCTGACTGTCATTGAAGCGCTTCAGCGGAACAGGTTTCCTGAGGGCTATAATGTCATCAACGTACTTCAGAGCATCGTTGAGCATCATCCCCCGGAGCTCCCTGCAGAGTTCAATTGAAAACTTCGGTGAAATCCTCAAGTCCCTTCCGCTCGCCCTCACCATTTTCTCTGGATCATAATTTTGGAAAGAGTAGGAAAACCTGGCCATTCACACCACCTCACTTGATCGCCACGAACATTGATGACCTTGTAGCACCAACACCCGGTGAGCCGTGCTGGACAATCTTCCTCGTCAGGGCAAACTCTCCCAGGTAGTGCCCTATCATCTCGGGCCTTATCTCAAGTGCCACGAACTCCTTGCCGTTGTGGACATGAATCGTCAGTCCGACCATCTCCGGGAGAATCACCATGTCCCTGCTGTGAGTCCTTATTGGCTTCCTGTACTTGCCCTTCTTTGCCAGCCTTATCTTCCTGAGGAGCTTCTTCTGTTCCGGTGAAAGCCCCCTCTTCAGGGAGCGCCTCTGCCTTGATGGGAGGAGCTTTGCGAAGTCCTCAAGTGACATGTTTAAGAGCTCATCAAGCGTGTAACCCCTATACTTAAACTCCTTCTTTCTCGCCATCTCCATCACTTCCTCCTGCCAGTTCTTCTCGCAGCTATGTGACCGACCTTCTGACCCGGAGCGGCTCTCCTTGAGATCGTGCTCGGCCTGCCTATGTGGTGCTCCTTACCACCGTGCGGGTGATTGACTGCGTTCATCTTGACACCTCTCGGCTTCGGCCAGAACCTGTTCCTTGCCTTGGCGATGTAGTATGCCTTCCCTGCCTTGACGATGGGCTTCTCAAGCCTTCCGCCGCCTGCGACAACACCTATCGTCGCCCTGCACATCGGGTTGAACTGCTTGAGCTCACCGCTCGGGAGCTGGACTATGACCTTATCCCTCTCCCTGCTGACGACGAGAGCGTAGGCACCGCCTGCCCTCACGAACTTTCCTCCGTCACCTGGGGCCGCTTCGATGTCATAGACATAGGAACCCTCGGGAATCATTGCCAGAGGAAGGGTGTTGCCTATCTTCACTGGAGCGTTCGGCCCGATTGCCACCTCGTCGCCAACGAGTATGCCTTCCGGAGCTATTATGAGCTTCTCAAATTCCTCAAACTTAACCCTTGCAACCGGTGCTGTCCTTCCGGGGTCGTGGAGTATCTCGACGACCTTCCCCACAAGGGTCTTCTCCTTCGTCAGGTTGAGGGGCACATACTTAACCCTGCCCCTGTATCTGTGAGATGGAGCCCTAAATGTGGTCGTCCCCTTTCCTCTCCTCTGTTGAATCAAACTCTTACCCATTCTCACTCACCTCAG
>JALSON010000039.1 GCA_026986455.1 Thermococcaceae archaeon
TGGAGGCCCGGCCATTCCTTATCGCGCGTAACGCTCTGGATTATCCTGACGTTCTCGGCCTCGGCCATATCCTTCATCGCCTCCAGCTCCTTGTAGAAGAGCAGATCCTTGCCGTAGCGGGCTGTGTTGATGAATGTTATGTTGCCGAACTTCCAGCGGTTGTCCATGGCGTATAGGAAGACGCTCCTCAATGGTGCGGTTCCGAGACCTGCAGCTATGAGGAGCAGATCCATGCCCTCCCACTCGTCGACGGGGAATCCGTTTCCATATGGCCCCCTAACAAGGACGGTGTCACCTGGCTTGAGCCTGTGAATTACCGTGGTTACCCTTCCTGCCTTTCTTATGCAGAGCTCAAAAAAGCCCTTTCTCATGGCGGATGAGCATATGCTTATCGGAACCTCTCCGACGCCCGGAATCGTCAGCTGAACGAACTGACCCGGTTTAAACGTCCAGCTCTCCGCTATCTCCGGATCCTCAAATCTGAAGAGGAAGAGCTTTTCTTTCTCGGTGAGGGAGTAGACCCTCAGAACCTTTACCCTTTCGAGGGCATACGGATTGTCCCCCTTCATAAATCCTCCCCCCTTATTTCACTCGCATACGCAAATCCCCTCTTCGGAATTTCCTCGCTGATCTCGGGCGGGCACTTTGGCTCCTCGCTGGTTCCGAGTATCCTCCTCAGGTTCTCCACAAAGCTTATACCAGCGGGGCAGAAGTATGTACACCTTCCACATCCCACACAGAAGCTCAGGCCGAGTGCCTCATTGTAGGAGTTCTTGCACAGGTAGCGGTTCATGAAGCGGCTCTTCTTGGTGGGTCTGAAGTTGTGGTTTCCGGCAACCAGGCCGTGGCTCCTCAGCTGGCAGGAGTCCCATCTCCTCTCCCTGTATCCGGTATCACCATCGAGGCTCGGGATGTCCTGAACCTCATAACATCTGCATGTGGGACAGGTGAGATTGCAGTTGCCGCAGGCCAAGCAAAGGGCGCTCTGCTCTTCCCACATCGGGTGCTCCATTTCAAGCTCAAGCAGATATCTCAGATTTCCCCAGTCTTCATGGTACTTGAAAGCCTTCGCACGCTCGTTTTCAAATGCTCTGAAGGCACAGATATCGTCAGATGTGACCTCCTCAAAGAGCTTTATGTTCTTATCAACAATCCTGTGGCCTGTTGGCGTGCCCACTCTGACGAGCCAGCCATCCGGGAGCTCGTGCAGGAAGAGGTCAAACCCATCGTCGGCAAAATCCGTCTCCCTGAGGTTGCAGAAACAGTATTCGTCCGGCATACAGCTGATTCCAATGATGATTCCCTTCTCCCTTCTCACCCTGTAGTACTTGTCAGGGAACTCATCCAAATAGACGGTATCGAGTATCTTCAGCCCGAAGATGTCACATGCATGGAGCCCAAAGAGCACAAACGGCTCAACGTTTTCAATCGTTTCTCTGTACTCGGCCTTTGAGATGCTGAACTCAAAGAGCTTCTCCCTCGGAAGGAAGAAGAACTTCTTCGGCGGCATTATGGTCCTGTTGTAATGGAACTCAACCTTTTTGACGTCATCAACTTCCCTGAAGTCATAGAACTTTTCGGAAATTTTAACAGGAGCATAAAGGCTTCCCCAGTCCTTCAGGCGTTCAAGGAACGCATAAGTGTTCTCCTTCGGGAGCTTAACATACCTCACCTTTATCACCTCTCAATGTTCAGGAATATGCACATGCTCATGTTTATTCATTCTCAAAGTTGGGTTGTCCTGAGGAATAAAAAGCCTTTCTAAATCCTTAGTTTATCAACCAATGGTTAAGGATGCGCCGTTTTTGAAAAAGCTGTGTTATGGATATCCAAGAAAATAATCCAACTTCCCACAGTTAGCCAGCTTTCTCCACGCATCATCAGGGATGGCCATTAAGGGTCATCGGGGCACATGTATCGAAAATCCATCTGCTGATGCGGCGGTGAAGGGAGTACTATCAAAGCTCATCCCGGCAGTATTCGAATATCCAGCATCAAGCTTTTAAATTCAGGAGACGAGATTATTCCCCGGTGGGTTATGTGAGGAAGACAATTGGATCTGCCAGTATACTCCTGATGATTCTGCTCCTCCAATCGGTTTCCGCCCAGCCTGAATGGGACTGGACGTATAAAGACCAGTGCATCGTTTTTTCAATGGCTTTCAATCATAAAGGCGATCTGGCTGTCGGCTTTGGCTACGATGCAATCCTCCTGAAGCCCAGCGGCACGAGGGTGTTTAAGGTTCCAACGAGGGATTTTGCATACTCCATAGCGGTGAGCGACAACGATTACACCGTGGTGGGAACTAGGGGATTTTTTATCCAGCTTTTTGACCCTTCAGGGAAGCTTGTCTACGAGTATAAGACTGGAAATCAGGTGTGGGCCGTTGACATAAGCCGGGATGGGAGGATATTTGTTGCGGGCAGCCAGGATGGATGGATTTACTACTTCAGGGACAGGAAGCTCCTCTGGAAAAAAGATACAGGTGCCCCCATATGGGGAGTTCAGCTGTATAATGGAACTATAGTTACGGGAAACAACGGTGGAATGATCACGGTTTTCGATGCCTCCGGGAGAATCCTCTGGAGCAAAAATCTCGGGGGAAGGGTATGGCGGATTAAAGCGGCTGACGACAGAATCGCAGCCCTCACGGTGAGAGGGGAGTCCTCAATAACGAGCACGCTTTATATGTTCACGCTGAACGGCACCGGGCTCTGGCATAGGGAGTTCAGCGATTATGTGAGGGATATGGATTTTGACGGTAAAAGGGTCGTGGTAGGCGGGGACATCGGAGAGATAGACACCTTTGATGTGAACGGGAGTGAGATATATTCCGTCCCCAACTTTTGAGGTCGTGTGGGACATCTCCCTCGGAGGAGGTTACACCCTGGCGGGCGGAGGAAAAGATGCCTTCTTCATAGCTCCGGGAGGGGATGTGGAATGGATTTACGAGACCAACGAAACCATTGAACACGTTGCCATGAGCGAAGACGGCCGCTATCTGGCTGTTTCCCACAAGGTTTTCTCGAAGGTTGTATGTGAGGGAACAATAGACTTTCTGGACAGAGAAAAGGGCCAGAAGGGGGAAAACACAACACCCATATCGACGAAGTCCTCACAATCCGAAGCAGTTTCCGCAGCTCCCCGGAGCGGGAACGGAGAGGGAGGGGGAGTAATAACCGGAGTTCTGGTGCTCATTCTTGCCGCTCTCATAGGGATCGCATGGAAGGAGATGAGAGAGTGATAAAGGCTTTAAACCTGACAAAACGCTACGGCGACCTGATTGCCGTTGACCACATAAGCTTTGAGGTGAAGAAGGGAGAAATTTTCGGATTTCTGGGGCCGAACGGGGCGGGAAAAACCACCACCGTAAGGATGCTCTCAACGCTGACAAGGATAACGGAAGGGGAAGCCTATGTGAACGGCTACGATGTTAAAAGAGAGCGGTTGAAGGTTAAGGAGAGCATAGGGGTTGTTCAGGACGTTTCAAACCTCTACGATGAGCTCACGGTTGAGGAGAACCTCAAGTTTCTGGCCGAACTCTACGGCGCGCCCGGGGAGAACGTGGAGCGCCTCATAAAGGAGTTCAACCTGCCGAGAAAGCAGAAGTTCGGAAAGCTCAGCTCGGGGTATAAAAGGAGGGTCGCCATCTCAGCGGCGCTCATTCACGAGCCCCCCATAATCTTCATGGACGAGCCAACGGTTGCCCTCGATGTGCACTCTGCAAAGCTCGTTAGGGAAATGATCCTCTCCCTCAACAAGGAGGGGAGAACGATATTCCTGACCACCCACAACATGCTTGAGGCTGAGAAGCTTCCGCACAGGATAGCCATAATAAACAGGGGAAAGATAGTGGCGATGGGGAGGAGAAACGAGGTGCGCTCCCTTCTTGGCAGGGGGGTGAGGGTGAGGTTTAGGGTCGAACCCCTGAGCAACAAGCTCCTGAAGGCGCTGGAGGAGTACAGCCCTTCCTTCGATGAGGATTTAATCGTGGTTGAAACGGGGGATGTGGACGGATTTCTGGAGGAGCTCCATGAACTGAAGGGGGAACTCGGCTTTAAAATTCTCCACATGGAAACGCAGCTGCCCAGCATCGAGGAGGTCTTCCTTGAGCTCACGGATGAAAGCGAGGAACCCCGGACATGTGCGGTATCGTGCGGGGGGTGCCCGATATGAAAATCCTCGCGATAGTGAGGAAGGAGCTCAAGGAGTACATGCTGAAACCGGGCTCGATAAGCTGGGGGTTGATATTCCCCCTCGTGTTCACGCTCT
>JALSON010000040.1 GCA_026986455.1 Thermococcaceae archaeon
GGCTACCTCAGGCTGAAGGTCAGGATGCTCGGGAGTGTGGAAGAATGGCTATGAGGGAGAACATGCTGATTTTCTTGGCCATCTGGATCATTCTTACGGCGCTTTTGAGCCCTTCACTGGGCATCTTCCTGACGGTTTCGCTCATAGGAATCCTCATCGTTCTTGAGATAGGAGAGTTCTATCTTTCAAAAGAAACAAAGGAAATTCTGAAGATGTCCTCCTACTTCCTTCTGCTGATATTCGCCTTTATAGTAGCCCAGAAGGTGTATGAGGTTATAAAAGGGTGATCAGCTCCCTAACCGTTCTCTCGACAGCTTGATAGCTGTTCATCCCCGGCTCCCACCCCTTGCTTTTAGCCTTCTCTATGCTTAAGCGCATGAACTTCACGTCGCCCTTCCATCCCCTTCCGCCGTCGACGCCACCCGTAAAGCGGAACCTCGGACTTAAGCCCATCCCCCTGCTGACGGCCTCTGCTATCTCTTTAACCGTGATCCAGTCTTCACTGCCAAGGTTGTAGACATCGAAGGTCTTTCCCTCCTCCTTAAAGCGCTCGAAGAGGTATAGCATGGCATCAACCGTATCGCTCACGTGGAGGTAGCTCTTCCTCTGGGTGCCGTCGCCCAGAATTTCAAGCTCCTCCGGATTTTTGCGGAGCTTGTTTATGAAGTCGTAGATCACCCCGTGGTTTGAGCGCTCCCCGATTATGTTTGCGAGACGGAAAATTAAAGCCCTGAAGCCAAAAGTATGCGCGTAACCACTTATCAAAGCTTCAGCCGCAAGCTTTGCACCCCCATAAACACTAATCGGCTCCAGCGGAGCATAATCCTCAGGCGTTGGAATCACTTTAGCATCACCATAAACGGTTGACGATGAGGTGAAGATGAAGTATTCAACATTTTCCCTCCTCATGGCCTCCAAGATGTTGTATGTGAGCAGAACGTTGGTCTCATAGAGGAGCTCGGGGCTCTGGGCGCCAATTCTCACCTCGGGGTTGGCCGCCAGGTGGAAGACCGCATCAACACCTTTAACGGCTTCGCTGCAAACATCTATATTTCTCAAGTCGCCCTCTATGAACTCAAAGCGCCCGTTATCCAGCCACCTTTTAATGTTCTCCAGGCTCCCGGCGCTCAGGTCATCAACAACCTTAACCTCATGACCTCCCTCCATTAGCGCATCAACCAGGTGTGAACCTATAAATCCAGCACCGCCCGTTACGAGGATTTTCATTTTTACCACCAGACTTTTTAGAGTGGTCATGTTCTTAAGCTTTGGGGAAAATTTTTTAGTATCTCCCTGCAAAGGTTAAACCATGAGGGTCTACTCAATTGGAGAGCATGAAAAGGGGAGGATAAAGCGGCTGATAAAGGAGTTTTTGATGGGCAGGGAGGAGGTTCTTTTCGCCTATCTCCACGGCTCGTTTTTGAGCGGCCCCTTCAGGGACATAGACATAGCCGTATACACCGACGGCGAGTGTGATGTTTTTTATGAACTTGAGCTTGAGGAAGAGCTTGAGGAGCGTCTGGGATTTCCGGTGGATGTTCGGGTTCTAAATAATGCTCCCATCTCATTTAGGTTTAAAGTTCTGAAGGGGGAGCTGCTCTTCAGCAGAGATGAAGAGAAGAGGTGCGGGTTTGAATCAAGGACTATGGGCGAGTATCATGACTTTAAATACTACCTCAACGCTTACAGGAGGGAGGTTCTTGGAGTATGATGAGGATAAGGTTATGAAGCTCATGTCAGAGGCTTTTGATGCCCTCGGAAACTTGAAGGAACTCTCAGAAATACCTGAGGAGGAGTTTCTTTCCAACAAACACTACATTGCAAGTGCCAAATACAATCTCCTAGTGGCCATAGAATCCTGCATTGACATGGCATACCACATAATATCGAGAAACAGGATGAGGATACCAAATGACTATGGTGATACGTTTAGAGTCCTAAATGAATCCGGGCTTATAGACGAAGACCTTACTCAGCGTCTTATAACAATGGCCAGATTCAGGAACAGGTTGGTTCACATCTATTGGGATATTGATAGCAGGATGATATACAAAATCATTAGGGAAGACATAAGGGATATTGAGGGATTCATTGAAAGGATCAAAGATGCTCTCAAGGTTTAAATACGTTTGAGTGTCCATATATCTGTGGTGATTGCGATGAAGGTACTCATAATGGCCGGCGGCTATGCCACCCGGTTGTGGCCCATAACCAAGGATAATCCCAAGGCGCTGCTGCCCGTCGGGGACAGGGTTATTCTCGATTACATCCTTGAGAAGACAGGAGAGCTTGATTCCGATGTTTATATTTCCACAAACAGGTTTTTTGAGCACCATTTCAGGCCTTACGCTGAGGAGCACGGCGTGGGGCTGATAGTCGAGGACACGCTCCATGAGGAGGAGAAGCTGGGAACGATAGGGGCGATGAAAAGGGCAGTTGAGGAGCTCGGCATGGATGATTATCTGATCATCGCGGGCGACAATCTGTTCTCCTTCAGCTTAAACGAGTTCTTAAAGCACTACTCGGGCAAACCTCTCATAGCAGTCTATGATGTCGGCGACTTTGAGCTTGCGAAACGCTACGGTGTGGTTGTCCTTGAGGAGAACAGGGTGGTAGACTTCCGGGAGAAGCCCGCCGAGCCCAAGTCCACGCTCATAAGCACGGGTGTCTATGCGTTCCCGAGGGAGATAATGGGGAGGATTGACGAATACCTTGAGAACGGCAACAGGGATTCCCCGGGCTACTTCATCCAGTGGCTGCTATCGGAGGGCGTTGAGATATATGCATACCGCTTCGATGATTACTGGTATGATATCGGAAGTGCGGACAGCTACCTTGAAGCATTGAGAACCCTGTTAAGGGAGAGCTACATAGAGGAAATCCAGATAAGCCCCTACTCCAAAATAATCCCTCCAGTCGTCATAAATCGCGGGACAAAAATTTTGGGAAGGTCAATGATAGGGCCCTACGCATACATAGGGGAGAACTGCATAATCGAGAGCTCCGATGTGAGCGATTCAATAATCTTCAGGAACACCATTATAAGGAACTCCACGATATGGCGCTCCATAATCGACGAGAAGTGTGAGATAAGGAACCTTGAACTCAAGAAGAGCCTCGTCGGGGGGCATGCGAAGATACAGAGGGGTGACTGAGCCGGGCGGAAGCAGAAGAAATGCCGGCTTTTACCTGAAATTATGCCCGCAGGAACGCCCGGTTAAAATCAGCACAACATTTTTATCCTCGCCGGTGTTTATTCTATTTTGAATTGAAAATTGAAAACAGATAGAGGGATGCCGATGACCGGTGAGAAGCTCGAAAGGGCAATCAGGGCTGGAGAAAAGATTCTGGAGCCAAAATACGCCCTTCCGTTCATAACCTTCATCGCCGCATTTTTCAGGCTGATTCCCCTGAGGTATCACTATCTCTTCGGCTACGACCCGTATTTTCATCTGGCTTACGTGGAGGAGAGTCTGAAGGCGGGCAGGTGGGTGGATTTTCTGACAATTGCTGGCGGCCCGTGGGGATTTTTGATCAAAAACTTCCATCCCCTGGGGCTGTGGATGACGCCGGCATATGTGTATAAAGTCCTCTCCGTGTTCGGGGTTTCTCTTTACGATGCTTTCAGGATAACACCGGCAATTTTTGGTGTTCTGACCGTGGTTTTCTTCTACCTCAGCATGCTCAACCTCTACGGGAAAAGGGAGGCGTTCTTTTCGGCCCTCTTTCTCTCCGTTATGTTCGGCCACATCTTCAGATCATCCGCGAACTACTACAGGGGAGACAACTACATGCTCTTCTGGTATTCCGTCGCATTGTACGGAATCTCGCTGGCCTTAACAAAAACCAGAAGGGCGTGGCGCTACAGGAGGTTTGCCTTCTACCTGATTCCGGCCTTTGCAAGTGGCCTGGCATCGATATTCTGGCAGGCATATTACCCAATTTTTGTTTTCCTCATTGGAAATGCCGTTTTTCTGGCCTTCGGTGCCTTCATCCTTGGAAAAGACAGGTATCTTGCCGATTCCGCAGCCCTAACCCTTTCAACGGCCTTCGGCGCCCTCATAGCCAACTGGCTCGGCGGGTGTTTCGGCTACGGCATGCTCGGAGGGGACAGATGGCTGGCCAGGAAAACCGCTGAAAAGCTTGGAATTGAACTCGGAAGGATAAAAGATGTCTACCTTCTCGTTCATCTCAGATACCTCGTCCCCCTGACCCTCCTCGGAATCGCCGTGTTGTTCCTGATTTCAAGACCCGTGAAGGAGAGAAGGAAAAGGCTGCCCTTAGCAGTGCTGATTGCTTTCTCTGGAGCACTCGTGCTCTTCATGTGTTTTACGGTGCTTAAAGACCTTTCCTCAGGATTCGGGATTTTCGGACAGCACCCGATCCTCGAAACAGTGCATCCCTCCTTCGGAGACCTCTGGATGGCCTTCAGCGTCCTGATATTCCTGTGTCCGTTCTTTGCCCTCCGTTTTATTCCGGGGAACGTCAGACTCTCCGATTTCCTCCTCCTTGGCTTCGTCGCTCCGGGCTTCTACATGCTGTACACATGGACCCGCTTCCTGTTCATAGGCTCCCTGGCCGTGGCAGCCGCAGCAGGGCTGGGGCTTATTTCCCTGCACGATCTCCTCCATGCCAAACTGGAATCCAGACTGAGCACCAGAAAGCTCTCAGCCGTTTTATTAGCCCTTCTCATCCTAGTGCCTGCGGTAAGTGCGGGCTTCGGATTCAGGGAGATTTATGACGAGAGGCCGGTAATAAACGACCACTGGGTTCAGGCTCTAACCTGGCTGGGGGAGAACTCCAATGAAAACGACGTAGTCCTGACATGGTGGGATCACGGACACTGGGTGACGTACTACGCAAGGAGAAGTCCGATAGTCCAGGGCGGACCTAACAGATGGCTTGCCCTCTACTACCTCGGAAAAGCTA
>JALSON010000041.1 GCA_026986455.1 Thermococcaceae archaeon
GATAACGCTGCACTATGCCGTCCCAACGCTGAACGGGAGGCTTTTGCTCACACCGGGGCTGATAGAGCTCCAGAAAAGGGAGCTTGGCTATGAGGAAGAGATGAGCGACGGGGAACCTGATGAGTTTTGAGCATCCGCAAGCCGAAGCGTATCTGATTCACCTCCTCAGGCGCTTTTCAGCGGACTCGATGGGGTCGACATCCATCTTTTTTGGCCAGACCCTGCCGAGGGAGTGGATTCTCACGACTGCAAAGCCTGCATGAATCCTCACGGTGCCGCGTAGAATCCTCTTAAGCTTCCCGTTCATGGATATCACCACCATAGGTTAGAAAGCGATGCATATATAAAAATTTCGCCCGGCTTCGATGGTAGCACGGGATAACCGTAAATTTTGAGCCGATAGCGGGAAGGTCAACCCTTCTCCCACTCCCTCACCAGCTTCAGTATAGCCTCCCTGACCCTCTCCCTCTCCGCCCTGTCCACCACCAGAAAAACATCCTGAACACTGCCATCACTCTTTGCTATAAGCTTCAGACCGGTTAGCGTTTCCCTTGAGACCTTTATCTCAAATCCCCTTGAGTCGCTGGCATAGATTCTCCCGGGAATGACCTTTTTCACACCCGGAATTGCGGCTATCATCTCAAGCGGCCTCTCCAGCCCCTTGAGGAAGTGGTGCTTCCTCTTGAGTCCTTTCCTGAAATGTCTGGGCATGTGAGGAATTTCACCGCCGGCTTTTTAGCGTTTTCTCATGAACAGTGCATGTCTAAAGTGAGTGTCATGCTTAAGGTTTTTTGCATCGTTGGAGTGCATTTTCCGAAGACTTTACTCTTTCACCATACAAACATCAACAATCCTAAACACGCCCCTTATAAACAGAACAGATAGACTCAGGAGAACCACCATGCCCGGGCCGCAGATTCTATTCTCCGTCTCTGCACTGGCAGTTATCGTTGAATTCGTTTCCTTCGAGGAGGTTTCCGTATGTGAGGGTTTCTCAACCTCCGCCGGCCGGGGGCAGCTTTTCCTGATGGTTACATTCATCGCAAGCGGTCTGAAGTAGCTGCCCGTCGGAAGGAAGAGGGGAACAGGCTTAAGTGTTCCGCTGTATATAAACGCATAGACAGGCCTGAACTCCCCGGGTTTTATATCGTAAAGAACAAATCCCGACCCTGATACGAACGATGAAATACCCAAGCTGCTCCCAAACGTTCCGTTATCAACGCAGTATGCATAGTCCATCACCGGCGGCAGGATGAGGAGGTAGTCCTTCATGAAAACACCCACCAGCAGCTTCAGCTCCCTCCTGTCGTAGAGATAGGGAAGGAACTCATCCGCGGAAATCCTGTAGGTCCTGCTGCCGTTTGAAAAGATGAGGGTGCCGTTTTCCAGTTTCCCCTCAGCCATTGAAGGGCGTTTGCTCTCCATAAATTCCCATATGTCTATAGAGGAAACTTCAAAGAGCCCTGATGGGGTCAGGTTGAACCTCCTCGTGCCGTTCGGACAGCTCACAATAAGGTTTCTGGAGCCCAGGTCAAATGTGCATTCCTGAGCCATCTTTATCGAGCCTATTCTGCTCATGTTGCTGCCAAGGTGGTAAATGCTGAGCTTATCAGCCGTTCTGGCGGCGAGGTAGGGGAAAACGAGCTTTGCCTTTCCTGTCACCCCTCCCAGCCTTTGAAAGCATCCGTTATGAGCTCTGTAGACAGCGTTTCCGATTAACAGATACGTGCCGTTCTCCGATGAAAACACCGCCGGAGAATAGACATAGCCAAGGTAATAGACGCCGCTAGAATTGGCATAGAAAACGACGTAATGACAGCAGTCGGCTGGAATCTCATTGTAGCAACACGGCCGGGGTGCGCACAGGGGGTCTATCATCGTTGGCGTCCAGTCAATGAGTATTACGACATCATTGCCGCTGCCGGTTATGGAGGAATAGGTGTAGCCGAAGCCATCGGCCGAAACCGGCGCCGCCGTGAGGATGAGCATCATGATTGCCGGGAAAAACTTTCTCATCCAACCACCGTAGAATTTACTGGACATGGATGTAAAAAGGTTTCGGATTAATCATGCTCTAGCATAACCATTTAAAACCCTGAAAATGTACCGGTTAAGCCCGCTTCCTCACCTTGACGGCAACGCCCCTTCTCGCCCTGACCATCTCCTCACCGCTCAGGAGGGCCCTTCCAACACCCACAACCTCACCATCACGGACAATTCCAACGATATCACCCGGCCTTATCCTTTCGTCGGCCTCGTCAACGCCGACCGCAAAAACATCACCGCGGAGCTCGAAGTCCACCTTCACCCAGTAAGCCCCGGTCGCTTCGTAAATCCTCTGCATCCCGAACGGGGTTACGCTTATCACGCCCTCCCTGAATGTTCCGGTCTGCCTGCCATTCACGAAAATTCTGAGCATCCTGCTTCCCTTCACCTGGCCGTCCCCGGGCAGAACAGCCACTCCGGCACCTGCCCCAAAATAGAAGTCAAAGACCTTCCTGATGTTCTCCATGAAGCGGTAGGTTCTGTCCTCCTTACTTCCCTCAAGCTCGAACTCCCCCAGCATCTCCGTGAGCGATTTCAGGCTTTCTCTGCTCGTGGTTCCGTTCTCAACACGGGTGAAAACTATCTCCCTTCCGCTCATCTCAGCCGCCCTCTCCGCAATTTCAACGTATGCCTCGTCGAGGTGGGCTATTATCGGAGTGTCCAGAGGATACTTCTCAAGGCTCTTGGCAAGAAGCTCCGCCGCGGAATTTATCTCCTCCTCGCTCCAGTGGCCCGTTACAACTATATCGTACTTCGCCAGCCACTCCCACTCCCTCGGAACCACGCCGAAGGGAGATGTGAGAATCAGCTCATGAACCCTGTAAATTCCGGAGCCGAGTGCCTCCTTTGCAGCTTTTCTGTAGAGGATGTGGGAGCGCGAGAATGAGTAGGGCTTTTTGGCAGAGCAGGGGAGGAGGAGAAGGAGTTCCGTATTTCCGGGGGGAAGAAAACGCTTCCGAACACGTGAATGCCATCTCCGAACCTCCGGCCTGCTGACCGAGGCATCGCTTATGAAATATACCGTCTCCTTCTGGATGGGCGTGTATTTTTCGAGATAATCCCAATGCTCCCTGTCGGCTATCCTGAGAATTCCAGCATGGCTCTGGGTGTGGAAGAAGTTCTCCACAAGATAGCGGAGCTTTCCCGTCTCAAGGGCTTTTCTCACGAGAGCGATGGTTTTTTGAGCATATTCAATGGAATTGGCTTTTTCCTCCCACAGAAGAGGGGAGTAGGGGGTGAAGCCCTTTTTATGAAAATCGTAGAGCTTCAGGGAGCGAGTGTCGAATGCATCGACGCCCAGGTAAACTGCCAGCGGATAAAAAAAGGGTTCGAGATCAGTTATTATCATGATGTTGGGGTTGACCTCACGTACAAGCCGGAGGTTCTGCAGAAACCTCCTGTAATCTTTGACCGCAACCTTGGAGTTGCCCAGATAGACCGCATCAAACCTGTTCGTCTCCAGAACGTTCTCAATGAACTCCTTCAGGTATTCAACATGCCTCAGCATCGGCACATAGAGTGTGTTGAATCCCGAGTAATCAGCCCCATAGAGCCTCCTGAAGGCTTTTTCAATGACCTCTGGAGGGGTGTAGAAGCTCATGGGAATTGAGGGGGCAAGGTTAAAATCATAATTCGAAAAATCCTTTGGATGGAAGTAGGAGTTAAAGGGGGATAGGGTAAAATCTAACCCTGCCAGAGCAGGAGTTCTGAATGATTTCTCTTCTAACCGAACTAACCCAAGCCTTCCGGGACCTTCATGTCTGAGGATTTCCATGGGATTTACACCAGATTGTATCTCTGCAGCAGGAGCAGCTCATCCAGAGTTAGCTTTTCTCCGCGTTTGAACTTCTCCAGTGCCTCAACAGCCTTCTCGAAGCTGCTGTCCTTTCTCGCCCTCATTCTCGCGACCATCTTGTATGCTATCAGCTCCTTGTGCTTCTCGTCAAACTCCATGATCTTCTTCTCGACTTCCCTTAGCTTTCTCCTGACTTCCCTCATCTTGTCCCTGAGCTCGATGACCTTGGCGTGGTACTCGTCGGCTTCCTTCTTTATCTCGTCTGCCTGGTTGAAGGCCTTAATCATCTGCTCGTGGAACTGCTGGCTCTGGTTTGCCAGCTTCTGTATCTCCATGCTTATTGCCCTTCTGGCCTTCTTCAGACTTTCAACCTTCTTCCTCGCTTCCTGAAGTTTCTGGTGGAACCTCTCGGCCTGCTGTATTATTTCAAGCTCGGTCGCCAGAACCTGGATTTGATCAACTATCTGCTTCTCTCTCTCGGGGGTTATTGTGGGATTCGTCTGCAGCTCCCATTCGAGCTTCTCTATCCTCTCCTGTATTTTTTCGCCCGGCATTTTCAGACGGCGGAGCTGGTTGTACTCGTCCCTCTTGGTTCTGTACTCAAGGATTTCCTGATAGAGAAGGTCCAGCTTGGCATTTATCTCCTCCCTGTTCTTTTTGAGCTCCTGAATCTGCTCGTTAATTTCATCCCGTTTGGCCTTGAACTCCCTGGCCTTCTGGCGGAGCTGCTTTACCTCGTTGTTCTTCTCATCCCTTTTCTGTATCCATATATTCAGCTCCTTCTGGAGTTCATCCAGCTTCGCCTGAATCTCCTTCTTTTCTTTTTCAAGCGTCTCAATTTCTGCCTTTATCCTCTTAATTTCTTCTGGATCCACTTTCACTTGCATGGTCTCTTCCCCTTCCCTCATTTTAGAATAGTTTCCAATCAGATTAAAGCCTCAGCTATGTGAAAGTTAAAACTAAATAAAAACTTTTTGGCCGGAGAATGAAAAAAGTAAAAGGGATATACAGCAATTATGCCTTCTCCTGCTTTACAGGATAGGGTATGAAT
>JALSON010000042.1 GCA_026986455.1 Thermococcaceae archaeon
CATGCCCTGAGGCTCACCGGGGAGAAGAGGGTCAGGGCGGTTGTAGGAGGGTTTCACCTGATTGATGCGGGTGAGGAGCGTATAAAAATGACGGTTGAAGCTTTCAAGGAGCTCGGGGTTGAGGAGGTCTATACAGGGCACTGCACAGGTCTGAGGGCAGAAGCCGCTTTTCTTGAGGCGTATGGGGATAGATTTCACAAGCTCCATGCAGGGATGGTGATCGAGTGAGCAAAACGGTATTTGCATACTCAAAGGACAGATTTACAGGCCGGAAAATTGAGACCCTGAATGAGGCTCTGAAATTTAAAGGGTACAGCGTCGTATGGGTGAACATTGATGGCTTCGAGCATCTCGACGAACTCAAAGAAGTCTTTGGATTTCACGATGCGGTTTTCAAGGCGATTGTAAGGTCAAAGGGCAGGGTAAAGGCAATGATGTTTGAGGATTATCTCTTCCTGCTCCTCTACCAGATTTATGAGCTCTCAGGTGGCCTTAAAAGGGAGAAAACCGCAATATTCCTTAAAGACAATTTCGTGATTACGATACAGGAACGGGCGGGGGATGTCTTCAACCCCATCAGGGAGAGCATAAGAAAAGGTGAAGGCCTGTTCAGGGAGAAAGGTGCTGATTATCTTGTATTTGCCCTTCTCGATGCCATAGTTGAGAATTACATCCCGATGCTTGAAAAAATAAGCTCCAGAATGGAGGAGCTTGAGAGCAGGATACTGAAGGGCGGTGATAGGGACACCCTGCGCAGGATTCACGGGATCAGAAGGGAAATCCTCTTCATGCGGCGCACCATATTTCCCCTCCTGGAGACATTCAGAAAGCTGGAAATCGATGGGAGAAGCTTCTTTGAGCAGGAAACCCGGGGATACCTCGATGAGCTCCACGAGCATATAATGGAGGTTCTTGAGGTCGTTGAGAGCCACAGGGAGATGGCCAACGGGCTGATTGAGATGTACTACTCAACAATATCGATGAAAACCAATGAGATAATTAGAATCCTCACCGTGGTCTCAACGATATTCATTCCCCTGACCTTCATAACCGGCCTCTACGGTATGAACTTCCGCTATATGCCCGAGCTCGGCTGGAGATACGGTTACTTTGCTTCCCTGGCGGGAATGCTCCTGATAGCCCTCGGAATGCTGTACTACTTCAGGAGAAAGGGGTGGCTTTGATATCATCGAGACCGAGGGCCAGCTTTACGGCCCTCTCCGCTACAACGTCCATGGGGTCTATTAGAGGAACGCTCAGGTCTTCCTGCCTAAGTGCCACACTAACCTCGGTGCACCCGGCTATTATTCCCTCCGAGCGCTTTTCCAGTTTTTTAGCTACCCTTAGAATAAGCTCCCTGCCGAGTTCCAGATTTCCGGACTTAACACCTTCGTAAATTCCCCTCATAACCTTTTTTTGATCCTCCCTGTTCGGCACGGCTATCCTTATACCCCTGTCGAGCAGGGCTCTATGGTAAACAAGCCCTTTTATCGTCCCGTCGGTGGCCAGAAGACCCACCTTCCTGAGACCCATTTTCTCAATCTCCTTCGCCGTTTCCTCGATCATGCTCAGCAGGGGCACTTTGATTTCCCTTTGAATGGTCTCGGCGAAGAAGTGTGCCGTGTTGCACGGCATTATTATGAAATCCGCCCCCCAGCTTTCGAGCTTCTTAGCGCTCTCAATGAGTTCTGCCCTCGGATCTTCGCCCTTCCCGAGGATGTAGGCAGTCCTATCAGGGATTTTCGGGTTGTTGTAGATGATGATCCTGGGATGATCCTGATCCCGTTTAGCGGGCGTTTTTTCAACTATCCGTCTGAATAGCTCCGCTGTTGCCAGTGGCCCCATGCCGCCGAGGATTCCGATGATTTTTTCCGGCATGTTCATCCCTCCAGCCATACGGTATCGTCCCCGCGGAAATTCAGCTTGACAACGAACAGCCTGAAGGGCTCATTGCGCTCGTTGATCACCCAGTGGACGGTTTTTGGTTTGACTAGGAAGATGTCGCCCGGCTTCGCTTTATATTCCTCATCGCCGATGCCGAGCTTTGCCTCACCGCCCATTATGTGGAACAGCTCGTACTGGTATAGATGATAGTGCTTCTTAACCGTCTGCCCCGGCTTGACCTCGACTATCTGGGCGTAGGTGTTTTCGGGCAATTCGCCCTCGAAGAGCGGGAGCTTCCGGTAGGTGCCCCTGTCTATGAGGTTTTTGATTTCGGCTTTCATGGTTGTTGGTTTGAGGGAAAAGATAAAAAGGTTGCTAATTTCTTCGGAAAAGACTGAAGGCCAGAACCACATCCACCAGAATAAGGGTCAGGAGAACCAGCAGTGCCGCTTTTCTCTGGCCGTAAAGGCAGATGACCGTTGCCGCTGCGAGGTAGCCGGTGAGCCTTTTAAGGAATGACATAGATGAGGAAGCGCATGTTTTTCAATGCGGATTATAATCTCTGATATCAAATTTTGATACAAGTCCGAGCATGATCCAGAATAAGACCCCTGCAGTGATATATAAAAAGACAGTCTTGTCATTGCTGATCTTGAACCAGATTATCGCGGAGATTCCGGATACCATTATCCACATGGCCCACAACCCTTTTGGTTCAAAGTCTGGCCTAAGAAACCGCCCCGGCACCAGGACCATGAGTATATACATCAAGAGGCCAGTGAATATTGACAGTGATACGTGTCCCGTACCAGACTTAAAAACACCTGCTAACCCAGCTATGATAAAGACAAGAAAAAGAAACACGAAGAGCTTAAGCCCCTTCATGGCATATCCCCCCAATCTATACACCGTGATCCATGCTCAGTACAACATCCCTCTGCAATAGCTCTTCACATAATTGTTCGTATTTTGATCTGTCATGGCACATCATCTAACGTAGCTCTTTTTGAGACCAGGGGCCGGAGCATATAACAAATACCTCCAAGCATGATTATGGCTCCGCCTATTATGAACGCTTTCCATGTTCTAACTATACTCCTAATGAAAAGTAAAGTGATAATTACTGTATAGACCCCAAAGAGTGTTAGGGCTATGCCCTTTTTAAGAGGATTGTTAATGGTGAGCTTCTCCAAGATGAACGCTGGAATTATACACAGCAGAATTGCCACAGAAACTGCTTGGGTTAGGGTAGCTGAATGTTCCGAGTAGATGCTCCATACCAAACTGAGAAATATTAGAAAAACAGGGAGGTTCCTTTTTGTTCTCTCGTTCATTGCCTTTCACCTGTTTTTCTATATGCTGATAGGATGTTACCGCTTAAAAAAACAATAGCAAAAATTAGATAGTAGATACGAGTTTTTTTTTCTCAATCTCAAAGCTTTTCATGGTACCCCCTCCTTTATGGTGGGGTTGAACCTAAACATGTCGTACCACGCTCTAAACAACAGCTGCTATCTGCACTTACACACCATGCACATTCTGCTACTACACATGCAATACATAGATACGTGCTAAGTTTGCATAGTAGCCCACAGTAACCTGCCCGTATACAGCATTTTGTTGCGCATTCCCAGTTCATATTGCAGCAGTATTCGCTGCAGCTTGAAAACAATCCACAGTCACTATTTGAGGTACATTCGTGTGTGCAGCTGCTGGTGGCGGTGTATTTCCCGTTGGTTGTTAGTGCAACGGTTTTAATTGTTGGTGTGGATTGTTGTGTTTTTTGAGGATTATTGATTTCTATAAGATATCCTCTAACCTTCACTCCCTGCACGGGTTTTGAGAACTCGTACAGAGCTATCACGTGCTTCTTATCCTTCAGCGGGATCCCCATGGCGAGCATGGTTATCTTTTCACCGTTGTACTCAATCGTGTGCTTCACAACTTTTACGTGAGAGTAATCAACGTCCCAGGGTTTGGCTAATTTCCAGAAGTCCTTGCTCGTTGCCAGCTTGAAGAACATACGAATCCCTGACCAGTTCTCCTGAATCCTGCTTACGGGTTTTGTAACGGCAAACGGGTTGACACAACCTTTAACCTCTGGATGCTTGGGGTAGCTGACCACGTAGGCACCGTAGGCCCCAATCAACAGCAGGGCCACAATCACGGCCAGTAATGCACGCTTCCTCATCGACCCCCCCCAAACAGGATTTTGCATTAAATTTTATTCACTTATCATATATAACACTTTCGTTTAAAAGAAGTCCGGAAAGATGCAGTTAGATTCAATTCACTATCTTTTATAGTAATCCCTGTCGCAATTCTTTTCGACCCCTATCGAAAGGCTCAAAAGACTTTTATATTTGGATGCGGAGACATGGATGAACTAATAAAAACGGTGGTGACCATGGAAGCACTGGAGAAAGCCCTCCGCTGGGCGGAGGAGAATTTGAAGGCAGAGTATATAGAGCTCCGCTATGAGGATTTGAAGAAGACCACCCTTGGACTCAAGGATGGAGTTTTTACCAGTTTTACAGGGAAGCTGAACAGGGGCGTTGCGATAAGGGTTTTAGCTGAGGGAGCCTGGGGGTTCGCATCAACCAGCGACCTCTCGAACCTTGAGAAAAAAATCGAGGAGGCCTACAAGTTAGCTAAAGCGGCCGCCGAGACCAAGAGGGAAAAGATAGAGCTGGCGGAGATAAATCCAGTTGAGGACCTCGTGAAGAGCAGGATGAAGGTCAAGCCGAAGCAAGTGGACATCGAGGAGAAGGTTGCCCACCTGAGGGAGCTGGAAAACCTCCTCAAAGATGACAAGGCCGTTAAGAGCGTCCAGATCCGCTACGAGGATGGCGGCGGTAAAAAGCTCCTCCTCACCAACGAAGGCATGAGAATAGAGTGGGACTACAACTACCTCTTCCAGGGGACCTACGTCACCGGTAAGGCCGATGGCAAGCTCGCTATGGCCAGGGACAGCA
>JALSON010000043.1 GCA_026986455.1 Thermococcaceae archaeon
GCGGTTACCATCACTATCTTTTCCTTCCCCTTCATTTCAAGTATCTTCTTAGGTGTTATCTCCCTCATGCTACCACCGCTGAAGGGTTGGGCTACCTTCTAATTAACGGTTTCGATAGCGTTATATACCTACATCGGTAATTACCTAACGGTGGTGACATGGGAAAGGTTAAGACGAGCGTTTACTTGGACGGAGAGCTTTGGAAGGAGTTCAAGGAACTGGCTGTTCGAGAGGGGAGCGAGGTTAGCAAACTGCTGGAGGAAGCCATAAGGAACTACATCGTCAGGGAGCTGATAAACGTTGATGACTCGGATATTCCCATATGGTTCGAGCCCGTTAAGGCCGGAGGAAAGCCCGCGTCCGAGATAGTGAGGGAGATGAGGGATGAGCGTGAGAAAGGTTTACTTGGACAGTAGCGCACTCATCAAGCGCTACGTGGAGGAGAGTGGAAGTGACTTCGTCAAGGGGCTGTACAAAAAGGCCTACAGCGGGGAAGTTAAGCTTATAACGAGCTTCTGGAACGTTGGAGAGGTACTCGGCGTATTTGACAGAAAAAAGCAGATGGGAGAGCTCGATGATAAAACTCACGACTTCATACGGAGAGCGCTTCTTGCCGATGTCAAGAGGCTCTCGACGCTCGGCGTCCTTGAGATTGTACCCGTCCACTCAATGCTCCTCGCGCACGCATGGGAAATTATAGAGAGGCACCACATCTATCAGGCGGATGCACTTCAGATTGTTTCGGCCAAGTACGAATCGGCCGATGAGTTTTACACCGCAGATAGGAGGCTCCACAAAATAGCCACCAAAGAGGGGTTAAAGTCCATCCTGCTGTAGCGGGAGTATGTTTGGAGGTATGAGAGCATGAGAACCTGGGAGCACTACGAGCACACCGCTGACGTCGGTATAAGGGGGTACGGAGAAACGCTTGAGGAAGCCTTTGAGAACGTTGCAGTGGCCCTCTTTGATGTGATGGTTGATGTGAGAAAGGTTGAGAGTAAAGAATGCCGTGAGGTCGAGGCCGAGGGCGAAGACCTGATGGCGCTCCTCTACAACTTCCTGGAGGAGCTTTTAATCCTTCACGATACAGAGGGAGTCGTGTTCTCTGACTTTGAGGTTAGAATTGAGAAAACTCCTGATGGCTACAGACTTAAGGCAAAGGTCTATGGGGAACCTTTAGACCTGAAGAAGCACGAGCCAAAGGAAGAGGTGAAGGCGATAACCTACCATGATATGAAGATTGAACAGCTCCCGGACGGGAGATGGATGGCACAGCTGGTTCCGGACATATGAGGTGATCAGATGAGTGCAAGGGACAGGGTCAGGGAGCTCAACCCCGCGTTCTACGAGCGCTACTCCGGCATCGATGACTCCGATGAGTTCTGGGAGTTCATGCTGAAGCCCCTGAGGCAAACCATAAGGGTCAACACCCTCAAAGCACCGCTTGAGGTGGTCGTTGAGAGGCTTAAGGAGGAGTTTGAGCTTGAAGCGGTGCCCTGGGTAAAGGAAGGATTCTATATAGAGACGGATAACCTTGCGAAGGTTCCGGAGCACAGCCTCGGGCTGATATTCGGCCAGGAGGCAAGCTCAATGATTCCCCCTGTTGTGCTCGACCCGAAGCCCGGGGAGCTGGTTCTTGATATGGCAGCAGCTCCGGGAGCAAAGACAACGCAGATTGCCCAGTACATGGAGAACGAAGGCTGCCTGATTGCAAATGACATGAAGAAGGGACGCGTAAATGTCCTCATAGCAAACCTTAACAGGATGGGCGTGCTCAATGCGAGGGTTACGATAAAGGACGGCCGCTACTTCGGGAGGTTCGAGAACACCTTTGACAGGATTCTCCTCGATGCACCGTGTTCAAGCGTCGGAATGGTTAGGAAGAGCTTGAGATTCCTGAGGGAGTGGCAGCTTAAAACAGCTCTTAGATACTCAAACATCCAGAAAAGACTTATTCTTGCCGCCTACAGGGCGTTAAAACCCGGCGGTGTTTTGGTTTATTCGACATGCACGATTGACCCGATTGAAAATGAGGAGGTGGTGGATTACCTCCTGAAGAAAACGGATGCGGAGATTGAGAGGATTCGGCTTCCCCTAAAATCAAGCGAGCCGGTTCTTGAGTTTGAGGGGAGGAAATACTTGGAGGAGGTGAGCAAATGCCTCAGGCTGCACCCGCAGGACAACGACAGCGAGGCCTTCTTCGTGGCGAAGATAGTGAAACCGTGAGAAGGGCTTTGATAGAGCAGTTTGGCCATGCCCCCGGGCTGATTTATGAAATCCGGGGAAGCAGGAAGATATACGCATACCGGCCATGCGGATTTGACCCCAAAGTCAGGACGGACAGGGGAATATACTTCGGGAGGATCGAAGCGGATGGGATAAGGCTGAGCATAGAGGGCTCTTTCCTCGTCGGGCCAAAAGCGACCAAGAACGTCGTCGAGCTCGACTACGAGAGGGCGAGGCGCTACCTGAGCGGGGAGGACATCGAGGTTGATGCAGAGCTGGAGGGGTGGGTTATCCTGAAGTGGGGAAGTTACTACCTCGGAACGGGTAAGTTGAGGGGAGGCAGGGTGCACAACTACATCCCGAAGGAGAGGAGGCTGAGACTTGAGTGACCGAGTTAAGCTTTAAATAACTTCAGGGTAATCTAAGATGGGGTGAGAGGATGGTTCCGCTGAAGAGAATAGACAGGATAAGGTGGGAGATCCCGAAGTTCGACAGGAGGATGAGGGTTCCGGGCAAGGTTTATGCGGATGATGTTCTGATAGAGAAGATGCGCTCGGATAGGACGCTTGAGCAGACGGCAAACGTTGCCATGCTCCCGGGAATATATAGGTACTCGATAGTCATGCCGGATGGCCATCAGGGCTATGGCTTCCCAATCGGCGGTGTTGCAGCGTTTGATGCCAGAGAGGGGATAATAAGCCCCGGAGGAGTGGGCTACGACATCAACTGCCTTGCTCCGGGCTCAAAGGTTCTCACAGAGCACGGATACTGGGTTAAAGTTGAGGAAATGCCGGAGAAGTTCAAACTTCAGGGGTTGAGGGTTTACAACATCGATGAGGGCCACAACGATTTTTCAAGAGTGGCCTTCGTGGCAGAGAGGGAAGTTGAGCCTGAAGAGTTCGCCGTGAGAATCGTTACCGAGTCTGGAAAGGTTATCGAGGGCAGTAAGGACCATCCTGTTTTGACACCAGAGGGCTACGTTTACCTTAGGAACGTCAGAGAGGGGGACATGGTCATCGTCTATCCCTCCGAGGGCGTTGAGTTCGAGGAGAGAAAGGGCGTTCTCCTTGATGAAAAGGACTTTGACGGTTTAGATAAACAGGTGATAATGTTCCTGAAGGGGAAGGGTCTTCTACCGCTCCGCTGGGAGGATCCAAGGCTTGGAACCCTCGCGAGAATCCTTGGCTTTGTCCTTGGCGACGGTCACCTCGGTGAGATGGACGGAAGGCTTTACCTCAGCTTCTACGGGAAGGAAAGGACTCTCAGGGAGCTCAGGAAGGATCTTGAGGGGCTTGGCATAAATGCAAACCTCTACGTCAGGGAGAGGGATTACAGCATCGAAACGGTGAGTGGTTCATACAGCGGTAAAAGCATCTCCGCCGAGCTAAGGATAACTTCTAGGAGCTTTGCCTTCCTCATGGAGAAGCTCGGCATGCCGAGGGGCAGGAAGGCCGAGAAGCCTTATACCATTCCGGAGTGGATTAAGGAAGCCCCGCTCTGGATAAAGAGGAACTTCCTGGCGGGACTGTTCGCGGCTGACGGCAGTATAGTTGAGTTCAAAGGCGTTACTCCGTTGCCCATAAACCTTACCCAGTCAAAGGTCGAAGAGCTTGAGGAAAGCCTTAGGAAGTTCATGGGAGATGTAGCAAAGCTTCTTGCCGAGTTCGGCGTTAGAACAACAGTATACCCAGTTAAGTCAAAGAAGGGCATCACATACAGGCTCGCCCTCGTTGGTGAGGAGAGCGTTAGAAACTTCCTCGGTAGGATAAACTACGAGTATGACCTTGAGAAGAGGGCCAGGGGACTTTTAGCGTACGCCTATCTGGAGTTCAAAAAGCGCGTTAAGGAGGAGCGCAGAAAGGCCGCTGAAACCGCAAGGAAGGTTTACGGGGAAACAAGAAGTATTGAGCTTGCTTATCTCAAGGTCAAAGACACCGTGAACAGGCGCTTCGTTGAGAGAGCGGTCTATGAAGGTGATAAAGAACCCCGCGTTCCGAAAGACTTCCCGACGTTTGAGGAGTTCGCACACGAGAGGGGCTACGAGGGCGGCTTCGTGGCGGAGAAGGTCGTCAAGGTCGAGAGAGTCAGGCCGGACTATGAGAAATTCTACGACATCGGTGTCTATCACAGGGCCCACAACTTCATAGCCAATGGCGTAGTTGTCCACAACTGCGGCGTCAGGCTAATCCGAACCAACCTTACTGAGAAAGAAGTGAGACCGAAGATAAAGGAACTCGTCGATACGCTCTTCAAAAACGTTCCAAGTGGCCTCGGCAGCAAAGGCCGCGTGAGGCTCCACTGGAGTCAGCTCGATGACGTCTTGGCCGATGGAGCCAAGTGGGCAGTTGATAACGGCTACGGCTGGAAGGAGGATCTTGAGCACCTTGAGGAAGGAGGCAGAATGGAGGGAGCAGATCCAGAGGCCGTCAGCCAGAAGGCCAAGCAGAGGGGAGCACCACAGCTCGGCTCCCTCGGCTCAGGAAACCACTTCCTTGAGGTTCAGGTGGTTGATAAAATCTTCGACGAGAAGATAGCTAAAGCGTATGGTCTTTTCGAGGGACAGGTCGTTGTGATGGAGCACACTGGAAGCAGGGGATTGGGCCATCAGGTTGCGAGTGATTACCTGAGGAT
>JALSON010000044.1 GCA_026986455.1 Thermococcaceae archaeon
CAGCGTTACAATAAGATTTCTCGCACCTGTGGCATTCAGGTCAAGGTCTCCGAATTTTCTCCTGTATTCATCCTCATTCATGAGGAGGTAGTCAATTTTGTCCTCTATCCCCCCGGGGAGCTCCGCCTCACCTATATCTAGAGAGACCGTGATGCCCTTTTTATGGGCGAAATTTATCACCGTCTCCAGTATGTCCGGAGGATTTGAGGAGAGATGGATATGTCCAGCTTTCTCCAGATATCCAAAATCGGGCTCTTTGAGTGCATTTGCCCCGGAAAATTTCACTATTCTCTTGTCGTCCCCCTTTATCATGACGAGAGCCATCCCCGAATGGGTGCCAACAACCTTTATTCCACCGGTATCAACGCCGATTTTTTTGAAGTATGTTATGTGGGCCTCACCAATCTCATCCTCTCCAACGGCGCCAAGAAAGCCCGTCCTCAACCCCATGTGGGCCAGCCATGAAATGGTGTTGGCAGCGGCACCTCCCAGACCAAAAAAGGCATCTTTTGCCTGAATCTTCTCGTGAAACTCGGGAAATCTCTCCACAAGCATGATGATATCATAATTCAGGTTTCCTATTCCAATCACGTCCAGCTCACCCATCGCCATCCCTCCTTAGAATTCAGATATGGCCGGCATGACTTTAAATTTTTCTCTGCACTCCGGGGGTGCTTCAGCACGATTTGAGAAGGGAAAAGCTTAAATATCCATTTCTACCCAGTTCTGTATAAGAGGTGACCAAAAATGATGCTTATACTGGAAGCTTATTTCAAGAACTATCCTGCCAGAAGGAAGGTGGCCGAGTTCCTATTTGAAAATGGATTGAGTGTCAGGAGGGGTAAAATATACCTGAGAAATGTTGAGGTTCCGATAAGCGAACTTTCCAGAATCATCGGGGTTAACAGAAAGATAATATATCACACCATCGATTACATTGAGAGAACCTATCCCCTCAAGCTCATATTTGAGAAGCTCAACCCCCTGCCGAGCCTTATAGAGGTTGCCCCGATAATGGGATGGGAGGTTCTGGAGCTTGAGCTCGAAAAGGAGCATTATACACGGGCGATTTCTGGGGTTTTAAGCCTGCTGGACAGCAACGGCGTTTCGGTTATGGAGATATTCAGCAGGAACCTGAGGCAGGAGGAGAGCAAGGCATACCTCGTCATAGACGGCACCCTCCCTGTGGAGGTATTCGTTAAAATAAAAGACCTGCCGGGCTTTAAAAAACTGATACTGCACACGCCCGAAAAGGATAAGGAGAGGTATGTATGCACATACTGCGAGGTTAAATACTGCCCAAAAAGAGTCCTCCTTGAGAAAATGGAAGCATGAGTTCAGCCGGTTACCCTGAAACCCCTCTCCCCTTTTGGCTCTTCCCATCTCACCTCGACCCTGGTGACCCTGGCCAGGAGGGGCCCCTGATACGCCCAGCCGATTAGAGCCTCCACCCTTTCTTTTTCTCCTTCAATGACTGCTTCCACCTTTCCGTTCGGCAGGTTTCTCACCCATCCATTTACACCGAGCTTTCTGGCTTCACGCTGCATGCTCCATCTGAAGCCCACTCCCTGAACCCTTCCATGGATTATGAGGTGAGCTCTTACAACCTCCATGTTCCCTCCCATTATACTTTTGCAACACAAGGAATTTAAGCTTATCCTTGAAAGAGTCTACAGGTGAGGGAGATGGGGGAGATGATAGTGATATATACGACATTCCCTGACAGGGAAAGTGCTGAAAAGGCCGTGAAAAAACTCCTTGAGGAAAAACTGATTGCCTGTGCCAATCTGAGAGAGCACAAAGCCTTCTACTGGTGGGAAGGAAAGGTGGAGGAGAGCGATGAAGTTGGAGCCCTTCTGAAGACCAAGGTCGAACTCTGGAAAGCTGTGAGGGAAAGGCTGAAGGAGCTGCATCCCTACACGGTGCCGGCGATAATCAGGTTCGATGTTGATAACGTGAATCCCGAATACCTGAACTGGCTCTTAGAGGTTCTCAGATGAGGGAAATAAGGAAAGTGAAAAACCAGATCAGGGTCATCGGCTTTGATGACGGCACCTTCAGGTTCAAAGGCAGGGGGAGGACAATCCTGATAGGGGTTGTCATGAAGGGCTCACAGGAGGTTGTGGGTGTCCTCTCCCGCTGGATTACTGTTGACGGCATGGATGCAACCGATGCGATGATTGATTCAATAGCTGAATCCAGATTTGAGGATCTGAGGGTTATCATGCTGAAGGGCATCACCTATGCCGGATTCAATATAGTCGACGTGCAGAGGCTCAGCGAAGAAACGGGGCTGCCTGTCATAGTGGTCATTCGAAAAAAACCCGACCTGGAAGCTATGAAAAAAGCTTTAAAAAAGCATTTTTCTGACTGGCGTGAGAGGATTGAGCTGCTGGAAAGGGCAGAGGAAATATTTGAGATGATTCCGGGGAAGCTCTACTATCAGGCGGTTAATATCCCCAAAGAGCAGGCGGCTGAAGTAATAAGGATCACCCGGAAATCTTCGCTGATCCCGGAGCCCCTGAGGCTGGCCCATATGATAGCATCGGCGGTTATGACAGGGGAGAGCAGGAGGGAATGAAAACTTTAGAGCCAAACCGACCGAAACTGAAAATAAAAACAGCCGAGTGAGCAGGAGACAAGGAGTTAGGAATCTTTTTAAGGCCAAGATTAAAATTAGAGATGGAAACAACCGATGATGGCAACAGGGTAGCTACCGAATCTTGATGTGGAAGCCGTTCCAGTCTGAGGTTGTCCTTTTTCTCACTGTTCACACGGCACCAAGAGAACTGGCAGCTTTGAATCCCTGATAACCCTCTCCGCAGTGCTTCCAAGCAGCAAATCAGCCAGAACATTTCTGCCCTTCTTTCCCATAACGATGAGGGTTGCGTTCCTGCTCAGACCAACCCCTATGATGGCTTTAGACGCCGATCCTGTCAGGATTTCCTTCTCCACATTAAACGAGAGCATTGAGGAATATCTATCGAGGGTATCCTTGGCCTTCTTTATGTTCTCCTCAAGCTCATCCACGCTCCCGTAGTCTATGGAATGAAGGAGAATCCCGGACACAGGAAGCTCCTCGAATTCTTTAACCGCCTTTATGATGTTATCCGAGCATTTTGAAAAGTCAAGGGCTATGAGGGGCCTCTCAAATATTCTGTCCGGAGGCACTGAAAACTGTATTTTCCTCCTGCCGTTCTCCTCCACAACATCACACTTCACCAGAAGGACGGGTTTTTTTGTCGTTCTCGCAAGATTTGATGCCGTGCTCCCCAGAAACATCTGCCTCCATATGTTCTCCCCCTTGGATGGTATGACTGTAAGGTCAATATCCTGCTCCCTGGCAAGCTCCTCAATCTCCATCGAGGGAATCCCAAGCTTAACAACGGGCTCAGTGTCTATGCCCTTCGCCCTAAGCTCCTCAGCAAGCTTTCTGACCTCCTCTTCATCTATCTTCGCCAGCTCAATGGCCTGAATATCCGTGGCCGTGATGTCAACCACGTGGAGGAGGTAAAGCTTTTTAGCACCCATCTCAAAGAGCTCCGGGATGCACTTCCTGAGGGTATAGAGAGACACCTCGGAAAAATCCGTCGGAAATAAAATCTTCTCAAACATCCAAGCTTCACCATTAGTGTATACGGTGCCGAAGTATTTAGATTTGTCTGTTTAACCACAGGATAACTGCAGCATCCGGCAGGGCCATTGCTGGGCCTACCCGTCAGTACATAACCGTGATACCGTTAAGACGGGCCGGATTTCAAACGTGCTTGTATTTCATGCGCTTCGTGAAGAGCTTCGGACTCGAAACTGCGGGTAGCACCAGCTTCTTCTGGATTATGCTCCTGCCCTCAAGGAAATCATCTATGGTTTTTTTAAGATCCTTAAAGTCCTTATCAAAGAACTTCAGGACTATGTCATACTCTCCGATATATTCATCGATTTCAAAGATTTTCTTGTTGTCTATGGCCTCGTTTATGAATTCCTCTATCTCCTCCTTTGATGCATCTTCTTTAAACTTCAGGATTACATCCGCGGACGCCAGTCCAAACTCCTCAAATATAAAAAGCGCCATGATCTGTACATATCCCTTTTCCTGAAGGCTTATCCTGTGCCTTCTTGCAGTGGGAACGGAAACCCCGGTTATCCGGGCAAGCTCGGTATCGGGAAGTCTGCCGTTTTCCCTGAGTGCGAGAAAAATCTTAACATCCAGATCGCTCAGCTCCCCCTTGCTCATTTCCTTCCAGAAGGCTATATCCTCCTTGCTCCATTGCCACCCCTTTTCCTTTTTGTTCACCACTGCATATCACCCTGATGAAAAATTACAGAAAAGCTGCCTTAAGTTTTTTGATTTTTGATAATTTTTGCCAGCTCTCTTGTTAGCTCATCCAGGAGTCTGATGAATTCTTCCTCATCGTACATGAGAACGTCGATGTTCTCCTCTATCAGCTCTTTGAGCCGGGATATCTCCTCACTGCTCCTGCCTTCATCCTCCATGATGTCGATTAAACGTGAAGCGGCATCAAGCAGTCTCAACGGTCCGTAAAGCTTCGGCTCGTCAACACAGCCTCTCGCACTCGTTATCAGGAAGGCCAAAAGCTGGAAATGCTTATCCCTCAAAATGCTTCCCGTACTCCTCAACATGAACCACCTCCCTTAGCGGTCTCCTCCTCGGAGCCTTGGGCCAGAACTCCGGATAGCCAAAGCTCAGCATCAGAACAGGCTCCACGTGCTCAGGAATACCTAACAGTTCCTTAAGAGCCGTTTTATTGAAAGACACCACAGGACACGAGCCTATGCCGAGCGAGTAAGCGAGGAGCATCATATTCTGAGCCGCC
>JALSON010000045.1 GCA_026986455.1 Thermococcaceae archaeon
AATTGAATCTGTTGGTAGGCAATATCTGAGGATATATACCTCTATTGTATAATTTGGAACGTTGAAGTCCATAATATTAGTGCACTTAAAACACTTGCCATCCCCTGACTCACCACAGTCGCTACCGCTGCCCCGGCGGCTCCATAGTGCAATATGAAGATATAGTTAAGGACAACGTTAAGCAATGCCGTAAATCCCGTTATCTTTGTAAATGTGAGCTCCCTGCCCGTTGCATTTAAAAAGCTCCCGAAGAGTGAGTTCAGGAACATGAAGGGCACTGCAACCCCCAAAATTCTCAAAATCGAGACGCTTGGGATGAACTTTTTCCCGAACACGAGAATTATTCCGAATCTCGCAAAGATTATATACCCTGCGGCTCCTGCAAGTCCTATAAGGAGGAGCATCTGAAAGCTCTTTTTGAAAAGAACTTCAAGCGTTTTTCTGTCCTCCTTATGGAGCCTCGCCATCGAGGGCATGGTCGTGCTCACAACTATGTTCGGAATAAATAGCGAAACCTCAATCAGCGTATAAGCCGCCCTGTAAATGCCTGTTTCGTAGTCCCCTATGAGAAGGTTTAGCATGACCATGTCCGTGCGGTAGTAGATGAGCGTGAAGAGCCCGATGAGCCAGAAGGGGTAGGACTTTTTCAGCAGGCTAACCCATACTCCCGGTCTGAATCTTATCCTTACTGCATCCACGAACTTCATCCCGAACTTTATCCTCATAACTTCCCTGAGAACATATCCGGCAAGGAGGGCAACAACAAAAGGGGGAAGTGCTCTGGAATAATACAGAACAATACCCCCAGCAATGAACGCCCAAAATCTCTCGACAGTTTTCGCAATTGCCTCATATTTCGTCACTTCGTGGGCATACATTATCCTTACGAAAACTTGAGCGACCCACGTCAGCATTGCCTCCGCTCCGGCCATCACTATCAAAAGCTTCATCCACTCCGGCTTGGGGAGGAAGACTGTCAAAATCATAATTATTGCAAAATTAATGACGGCGAGAACCATCTTAAATCCGAGAACGTCCGGCAAGAGCTCCCCGAGCTTATTTTTATCCCTCGCTACTTCCCTCATGAAGTAGAAGCCAACTCCAAGGTCGGAGAATATCCCGAGAAGTCCAACGTAATAGAAGATGAAAGAGTACTGTCCCAGTCCCTCGGGGCCGAGGGTACGGCTTATGAGAACTATCAGACCATAAGCTAACAGCTTTGATATTACCTCAGCCCCAAAGAGCCAGCCCGCATTTTTTATCAGCCTCAGTTTCAAGCTTTCCGGCATTTCTCTCAAAGATAATAAGAGGGATATAAAAACTTTCCCCGGATTCTGGGCGTGTTTAAGATTGTTGATGTTTGTATGGTGGGAGGGTAAAGTCTTCAGAAGATGCACCCTAACGATGCAAAAACTTCAAGTATGCCACTACACCAACTCAACTTTTAGACACCTCTCCGGCTAACACTGGTTTTTTGGATGAGAATGTTGCGGGCATTCCCAAAAGGGACAATCCAATAGCGCAGATGGGTCGCTTTAAACCCTTCTCACGATAGACATGCCATGCCAATCTGATGCAGTTTCCATTTTTACATTTATTTTACCGAAAAATATATAAAGCTCAAGTGAGAACTGGGGATGATAACTTCGCAGGGTGGTATTGATGAAACGAGTGTGGTTGGTTGCAGTTGCGGTATCCGTGCTCCTGTTTGCCGGAGGAATTGAGGTCGGGGTGTCCTACTTCAGCGACGTTGCCAAATCCACGGGAAACGAAATATCCACCGGGGAATTCGATATTGGGATAAGCAGGGACGGAAGCAGATACTATGACGATTACAAGCTGTTCGAGTTTTCTGATCTGAAGCCGGGGGATGAAAAGACGATAAGTTTCTACATAAAGAACAGGGGGGATTACCCGGTTTCCCGGATTTCCATGAGGTTCAACATCACGGATGCGGAAAAGGGCGAGCTTTCGGCCGCTGAGGCTCTGGTCGATAATACGCCGGATGAGGGGGAGCTGAGCGGGAATCTGGTGATAACCGGATTCGAGGTGAAACATAACGGACAGAGCACATCCCTTGATGGCTATGTTGGAAAAACGCTTGCGGAGCTCAACAACAGCCGGATAACCATTTTCTCCGGAAAACTGGCCGAGGGCGAGAGTGTTGAGGTCTCAATTACCCTGAAGCTTTCGGAGAACGCCGGGAACGAGTGCCAGACAGATGTATCCCGGGTTGCCCTCAGCATATATGCGGAGCAGTAACTCCAGCTGCCGGACCCTGCAGTGCGAAAGGGCTCTGGGAAAACCCTTTAAGCTGAAGGTTGGATAATCGACTGCAATGATGAGTGATGGGCGAACCGATTGATGAGGAGGGAAAGGTGATCTCTGAGCAACCCTTTTAAATCCCTTCCCATACTTTTCTTGGGATGATGACTTCAGCCTTGGCTGAGATGTGATGATGGAGTGACGGACTGACCGTTATTTTTAATTTGTGTTTTATTGACTTATTAGATTGACCTAATAAATTTAGAAAGTTTAATAAAGTTAAATTTTCGAATGAGAAACGGCAAGGTTTAAATATTGTGTGCATATGCACAAAATGCGGTGATATTATGAAGGAGGAATTAAAGCCGATCTGGTTCAGCATAATCGGGAACGTTTTTCTGGCAGCGGTTAAAATAGCTGCGGGTCTCGTATATTCAAGCTTAGCATTAATTTCCGATGGAGTCCACTCCCTCAGCGATGTGGTGACGAGTGTTATCGGGCTCATCGGGATAAGGATATCCTCAAGACCCCCCGATGAAAACCATCCATTCGGTCATTCCCGTTTTGAGCCGCTCTTTGCATTTTTCATGGGGCTGGCGCTGCTCTTAGTTGCCTACGAAATCGGGAGGGATTCGCTGGGGAGAATGGTGGCGGGCAGGGCGATCGAAGTGAACTCCATAATGCTCGGTGTTGCGGTTTTTTCAATAGCCTTTAAGGAGTTCATGACCAGATATACCCTCAATGTGGGGAGAAAGCTCAACAACCAGATCCTCATAGCCGATGCATACCATCACAGAAGCGATGTTCTGAGCACGATAGCGGTGCTTTTTGGGCTGCTGACCGAGAAATTCGGGTTCAGGTACGGGGATTCCTTGGCCGGTCTGATCGTTGCGCTCTTTATAGCAAAGGTCGCTCTGGAGATAGTCACGCGGAACATAAACTTTCTCACAGGAACCTCGGCACCCTCTGAAATCTGTGAGAGAATAAAGAAAACCGCCCTGGCTGTTGAGGGCGTCGCGGGTGTGCATGATTTGAGAACCCACTACGTCGGGCCAAAGCTCCATGTCGAGCTCCATATAGAGGTTCCGCCAGGGCTTGATCTGAAGGAAGCCCATGACATAAGCGAGGAGGTAAAGCGGAGGATAGAGAGGCTTGATGCTGTGGATACTGCATTTGTGCACGTGGATATTCAGGGGGTTACGGAATAACCTCCATCAAATCACCCAGAAACGCCTCCAGGTGCTCCCTCCTCACGTGGGGCATCATGACTATCCTGATGTAACCGCGGTGGGCACTTATGCCCCATCCCCGCCTTTTAAGCTCCTCCTCCGCTGTCTCAAGGTTCTCGGTTCCAAATGAGACTATGTTCAGAACAGGCTCCCTGATGAGGTAAACGCCCGGTATTCTCTTCAGCTCCCCGGCAAACCACCTCGACAGCTCCATTGCCTCCTTCACGACCCGCTTGTATCCCTCAAAGCCGAGGTGCTTTATCATTGCCCACACCGCTAAAGCGTTTGCTCCGGGGCGTGTTCCGGTTATTGTTGCCTGCCAGACCTTCCCCCCGGCTAAATACGGTGCGGGTATGCTTATTGATTCCAGAAATTTCTTTTCCCTGAATATTATGCCTCCAGCAGGGATGGGAACCATGCCCATCTTGTGCGGGTCTATCGTTATGCTCTGCACCCCTTTGAGCCTGAAGTCGAAATCGGGCAGATCATAACCTAAAGCCTTTGCAAAGGGTATCACAAAGCCCCCGAAGGCGGCATCAACATGAAGGGGTATCCCGTAGTCGACTGCGAGGTCGCTCAGCGCTGGAATGTCATCGACGACACCCAGGCCGGTGGTTCCGGCTATACCGACGATTCCAATCGTGTTATCCGTGATTTTATCCTCAACATCATCAACATCAACAGAGTAATCCTCTTTCAGGCCGGCCCACACCAGCTTTACTCCCAGCAAATCGCTGGCTTTGAGGAACGAGAAATGGGCGCTCTCCGGCAGAATAAGCTCG
This sequence comes from Thermococcaceae archaeon, assembly GCA_026986455.1. GTDB lineage: Archaea > Methanobacteriota_B > Thermococci > Thermococcales > Thermococcaceae > Thermococcus. The sequence goes on from JALSON010000045.1 coordinate 4,277, forward strand.
GGTTTTTCAACCCGGGCAGTGTTGCGGAATGCCCTGACTGCTAAGATGTTTGCCTCGGTTCCTCCGGAAACTATGTGGCCGTAGCCCTTTTCAAGGCCGAGTAAGCTTGATAGCATCTCGACGGTCTCTTCCTCGACTTTCCTGCTCCCGACATGTAAGCCCGGGTCGCCGAGATTTCTGTCGATGTATTCCCGGATTATCCTGCGGGCGAGGGGGTGGGGATAGGTGCACATTGACCCCAAAATTTTTCCAGAATCGAAGGTTAAATCCTTCTCAATCTTTTTTTCAAGCTCGGCCAGAACTTCATTCTCATCCACGCCTTTTTCCGGAAACATGAGCATTTTCTCACCCGCTTGATTAAGATTCCGGCTTTTCAATTTAAGCTTTGCCGTTCTGGCGTGTCCTCTTTAGATACTTCCTGAAGAAGAATGGCGTGGTTAAAGCTGTCATCATGGAGACCGTTACAACCCCCGCAAAGAGGGCCTGATTTATTATGCCGGTGTCAAGGCCGAATTTTAAAATTGCGAGCTCCAGGCTTCCCCTTCCACCCAT
>JALSON010000046.1 GCA_026986455.1 Thermococcaceae archaeon
AGATAGACTTCTCCGAAAGCGTTTTGTACGGGATGGTGCTAATTGAATGATGGTGCGGACTGATGAAAACAGGAATAAAGTGGGGAATCTCACTCATCATGACGTTTGTATATGCATTCGGAGCTGCATGGTTCTACTACCTGCCGGCGAGGGGCGAACCAAACCTTGAGGTGGAGTTCTGGCAGCTACTGATTCACTTCACCGTCCTCATCTTTCTCTTCTGGATAGTCCTCATTCCAGAGGGAAAGTCAGAGAAAGCCGCCGACGTGCTTATGCTCACAGTCCTTACGGTTCCCGCCGGAGTGTTTGCATCCCTTCTCTTTCTCTTCGCCGTTTCTGGCTTCGGAATTTACGAAACTTACGGCGTTGAGTACTCAATCCTTGCCCTGATCCCGTTCCTGCTCGCTTACAGGACGGTCAAGGGACGAATCTCGGCGGTTCCCTTCGTCCTGGCCGTAGCCTACGGTATTCTGGCATACATCTGGGGGAATGGTTTATGGTAAAAATAGCCTATGTAACGCTGCTGGGCCGCTCTGACTGGGCGCTGGTGAATACATACTACGCCGTTGCTTCAAGGGGAAGAAAGCCCGAGAAGGTCTTCATATTCACGGAGGAGATATACAGAAAAAAGCTTCCAGCGGTTGTGGAGGCCATAAAAACAATCTCCCGGGCATACAGATTCACACCGGAGATAGAGACCATAGTGATTCCCAACAACAGCTTCCTCGAAGCGGATAAGAGGTTCAAAGAGCTCTTCCAGAGGCTGGAATCCGAGGAGTACATCATAGGCCTGGACATAACCTCCGGACGGAAGGCCCTTGCCGCCGCCGCTGTCGTTCAGGTGAGGGACTTCAGCGTGGACCGAATCATCTACATGGCCCTACTCGACATGGATTTCCCCAACAGACCGTATATGATGATTCCGAGGCACATGCAGAGGCTCAAGAACTTCTTAGGTGATGGAGATGTTGAGTGAAATCATAACAAAGCCCGAGCTCCAGATTCTGGTAAACCTCCTCCCCGAAATCCAGGTGGGGTATCCCCTCTATGAGATTCCGCTGATAAGGGCAAGAGCCACAGAAAAGGGCTACATAGTTGAGGCCATGGCCGGCAGGGGAGATTTTGCCCGCGCCATGTCCCATCACGACCTCCCGGACTACGGGGATTTCTACGAGTGCTTCATATCCTCCGGGATACTGAAGTACGACAACATAGATGAATTCAGGAAGAGCCTTGAGCTTTATGAATACCTGCGGAAGGGGGTTGTATTTGCCCCGGATACGAACATCTTCTATCACCGCTTCATATCCAACTTCAGGCCGCTTGAGGGGTATCAGATAGCCGTTGCCGAAGGCGTCCAGAGGGAAATAGAAAATGCAATGAACTACAAATACCATCACAGGGAGCTGGAGGAGATAAAAAGGGAGGTCAAAAATGGCTCGCTCCTCAGGGAATTCAACAACCGGAGGATGAAGAAATCGAGGAAAGCAGCATATATAGCCCTTAAGGAGTTCGAAAGGCTGAAGGACAGGATAATAATAGCCGAGAGCGTGAGCGAGGATGCCCACAACAACGATGAGATTATAGTAAAATCGCTCAAGCGCTTTGACAGGATGACGCCAAGCCTCGTGGTTTTTCTGACGGCTGACATAGCAATAACCGACGTCGCCGAGATAGAGGGGCTGGAGTACTTTCTGTTTGAATATCCTACAGGGAAGCTCGGAAAGCACGATGTTACAGCCTATCAGCTCAGGACGCTCATATTCAACCTCGCAGCGGTCTTCGGCGTGATAGATGTCAGCGGGGTTCTTGTGTACGGGGAATTTGGAGGAAAGAGGGGGCTTAATGAGCTCAAGCTGATATTTCCCAGGGAAAGCAGGATTTACAACGAGTTTGAGTTCCATCTAAAGCTGAGCAGAAGGCTGATGGAAATCATGGGCGGTTAGGAAGCAGTTTAAACTTGGCGAACAGGCTGGCCATTTCCATCAGGAACATGAAAGCAGCAAAGACCTCGGCAAAGGTTGTGTGGACAGGCATAATAACGGTGGAACCCGAAACTCCGAAGGCGACCAGCTCCTCCCCCTCCCTGCTTTCGCCGCCGTAGCGGTACTCCAGTGCGAACGTGAGCCAGTTCAGCATAACTATCATCAAATAATCCGGCCGGAGTTCCATAAAGAGATAGAGAATGCCGAAGATGAGAAAGGGAAGGGCAAGGAAAAGACGCCTCATTTTTCCACCTCAAATCAGCACCATTTTACTCCAGATAATAAGGGACAAAAAAATTTTGTGGAAAAGGTGATCACTGAAGCATCCCCTCAAGCTTCTCCACAAAGGCTATGCTCCTCTTTATATCTGCGAAGTACTCCTCGGCTCTTTCAATGTGCTCCCTTTCAACCCTGCCGCCCGCAAGCACGTGTGCCGGTGCGAGAAGCTGAACTGCATATCTTAAGCTGGTCTTTTCGCCGAGCTCTGCCAGATACTCCACGGCCTCATCACTTATCTCTATGCCCTCCTCTGCGGCCCTTATCTTCACTATCTCCCTCACCTCGTCCTTTCTGTAGGGCTCTGTGTTGATGATCAAAAGGCGGTCCAGCATGTCTATGGGTATGCCGTGGGGTGCCTCAATGTCGGTTCCCCTTATCCTCGTCCTTCCCCTGTTTGTTGCGAGGATTAATATGGGCGCAAGCTCGCTCTCCATGGCCCTCGCGAGGAATGAGAACGCCTCAATGTCGAGCATGTGGCACTCATCTATGAAGAGCACCCCCGGCACCAGAACCGCCTTCCCTTCCTCCACCCAGCCCTTTACCGTCTCGTCAACCCTCTGTCTTACCTCATCGTTGATCTCCATGCCCCCTCCAAAGAACAGGCTCAGTATCCCTCCTGCCCTTGAATTAACGATGTCGAGGTCGTGGAGCGTCACGGTGTATGTAAATTCCTTGATCTTCAGCACGGGCCCGGTTGGCAGACCCACCCTGCGCTTCAGGAATATTCCTTCCTCCTCCTTTGTAGTGCCGAGCTTCGAAACCCTGCCGCTTTCAGCGTCTATCTGAATGACGTCCCCCTCCTCAATGCCCTGCTCAAGTATCTGATACGCTATCTCCCGCCCGGCCCTGAAGGTTTTCTCGTCGTCCTTCGTCTTCAGGGTGATGAGGACGGAATCCGGAACCTCGACGTAGGGATTGAATGGATGCCGGGTTTTTTTGATTTCAATCTTCTCAATCGCTCCCTCATAGACCTTCCTCTCCTCGCTTATTTTAACTCCAATAGCCCTTCTCAGGGCCTGCTTCAGAAATTCCGTCTTCTTCATTTCAGCGGAATAAATCTCGCTTCCCGCAATCTGGACAAATGGGACATCCTCCCCGAGCTCCCTCGCTATTCCCATTGCTATGGCGGTTTTGCCGCTTCCCGTCGGGCCCACGAGGAGGATTCCCTTACCAGCAAGCTTGCCCCTCTTTATGAGCCGGACCGCTATTCCTGCTGCCTCCCTTGCCTTAACCTGTCCAACCATGCCGTCTCCGATGAACCGTGCTCTCCCGTTCTCATCCAGACCTAAACCCCTTATGTGGGAGTGCATTCCGACCCTTTCAAAGCTCATCTTTGGAACCTCCTCGATCATGGCCATCCTCCCACCCCCTTTAAATTCCATTTTGTTATTAAAAGCACCATTTAAAAGATTAACGGCCTGGAAGGGCGTGTTTAAGATTGTTGATGTTTGTATGATTGATGAATAAACTTTTCAGAAGATGCACTCTAACGATGCAAAAACTTCAAGCTACTCACAAAACGAAACAATCTCAGCTTTTAGACATGCCCCGGCCTGGAAAGGTTGGGATGCCCTTCCTGGAGGTGTGCGGAACAGGCAAAAAGCTTAATTACCTCAATGGTGACCTTTGGATGATTAAAATGCTTGAGGGAATATTTGTTCCCCATGTAACTCCATTTGAGGAAGATGAAAAAATCAACAGGAAAATACTTGCTGAACTTATACAGTACTTCGAGGATGCCGGCATAACGGGTTTTGTAACGCTGGGAAGCAATGGAGAGTTTCCCTATCTCAGCACCTCCGAGAAGCTGGAGGTTCTGGAAACAGTCCGAAACACAACTGACAGACCTGTAATAGCGGGGGTAACTGAAAATTCAACAAGGGAAACTCTGGAGCTTGGGAGAAAAGCCTGGGACATCGGGGTTGATGCCCTTCTTATAGCACCGCCATTCTACTTCAAACCCAGAGATTCTGAGCTCTTTGCACACTACTCTTTAATTGCAGGGAAAATCGATGCCCCGGTAATAATATACAACGTCCCCAAGTTCACGGGGTTAAACATAGGGCTGGATGTCATTGAGCGTCTGGTGCATGAGCATTCAAACATCGTGGGGATAAAGGACTCAAGCGGGTCAACGGGCAGGATTGCCGAGCTGATACGGCGTGTTGGAGACGAGATAGCTGTTTTGGCTGGCACTGCAGATGTCATTCTCCCCGCGCTCATGCTGGGAGCGAGTGGAGCGGTTGTTGCAGTGGCAAACGTCGCCCCCCGGCTGTGCGTGGAGCTCTACAATGCCTTTACTGAGATGAAGCTTGAAAGGGCCAGAAAGCTGCAGATTCTGATAAACCTGCTCAACGAGGTGCTCGTGAAGAGGCTCAATCAGGTGAGCGCCATAAAGGAGGCCATGAACATGCTCGGCCTTGCGGTGGGATATCCCAGAATGCCATCCCTGCCTTTAGGTGAGGATGAGGTTCAGGAGGTTGAGATGGTACTGATAGAGACAGGACTGCTTTAAAGGCTCCTGAAAAGCCCTTTGATGAAACGAAAAGCC
>JALSON010000047.1 GCA_026986455.1 Thermococcaceae archaeon
CCATCGCAACTAAGAGGGGCTCTATGACGTCAGGCATTTCCTCGTAGGTTCTCCTCACCATGGCAACGAGTTCCTTGGTGGAGCCGCTCGAACCGGTGTGGCCCACAACTATGGGCAGCTCCATGAAGGGCAGGTGCTCGAAGTTCCCCTTCTCATAGTGGATGAAGCCCCCTATGGCCGAAACCGTTGGGTCTATACCGCTTGATGCACCCTGGACGAGGAGCTCAACCCTGTGGCCGAGTTTTCCTATCTCCTCGTTGGTAAGCTCCAGGCCGAAGAGTCTCGAAACGGCTCCGATGGTGGCAACAGCTACCGCCGCAGAGCTTCCAAGGCCTGCTCCAACAGGAATCTGGGAGGTTATCGAGACCGTTACACCCTTGTCCTTGCCAGCTTCCTCCCGAACGAGCTCTATCGCCTGCCTGACGTAGCTGAGAACCTCAGCAGCTTTCCCGTAGTCGCTCTCGAAGTATATCTCATCCTCGGAGAAGGAAACGGTCAAACCGGGAACGCGTATGTCCTTCGCTTCAATCTTTATCGCCCCATTGCTGTTGAACTCCGCTCTAACGTAGGTTCTCAAATCTATGGCAGCGGCTATCGCGGGCTTTCCGTAAACGACGCTGTGCTCGCCGAAGAGTATAATTTTAGCAGGAGCAGAAGCTAAGACCCTCATTTTTGACCCTCCAAGAATTTTTCAATCAGTGCAACGAACTCGTAAATGTCCTCCAAGTGCTCATGGAGCACCTCAAAAGCCAGCTCATCGTTAATTTTTCCCCTCATTCCATCGCCTCCAGCCCGAGGTAGTCGTAGTAATACCTCTTAAAGTCCTCCCACTCCTTGAGCGTTTCATACGCGAGGTCGTAGAGGAAGGTCTCATCCCTGCAGAAGAGACCCCTTCCCCTGAGGCACTCCCTTTTGAGATAAATCGGAAGGAGCTGGAAAATCTGGACGTCGTATTCATCCGGCAGGTATCCAAGAACCAGCTCCCTGAACCTGAAGGCTTCCTTTGGGTTTCCTTCATAGTAAACGCAGAGGTCTATATCGCTGTCCTTCCCTGCCTCACCGCGTGCATGGGAGCCGAAGAGAATGAGGAACTTAACCCTATTCCCGCCGAGCTCAAGGATTCTCTCCACGGCGTCTTCCAGTTTCATGTGTGAAAAATGGGAAAAGTCCCTTATCACTCTTTCGTTCACTTCCTCATCACGATAGAGGCATACCCCACTATTGCATCCGTGCTCCTGCTGACCTCATAGCTCGTCGTGTAGTGAAGCAGTTCAGCTTCGACCGCCCCAGCAAGGCGAGAGGAAACTATAGCCGTTCCAACCCCGCCGGGGCCGCACATCGTGTGCCCCATCTTCCTTATCTCGCTGAACATGCCTTTAACATCAAACTCAAGAATCTTCTGAATAACCCTGAAGTCCCACTCCTTTATCCTGCCCAGCAGATCCTCCCCCCTCGCCCTGAAGGGGACGTAGCCGTAGGCATAGCCGTAGTGCATGAAGTCTGTGCTTGCAATAACGACAACGTCCCTGCTGAGTTCCCTGGAAGCTTCAAATATGGCCTCCCCAAGGGCTTCTGCGGTCTCTGCATCCTGCAGGCCGAGGGCAATCGGCACTATCTGAACCTCCTTTCCGGCTTTCCCGGCGAGGTACTGGATGAACGGCAGCTGAACCTCGATGGAGTGCTCGTATTTATGAGCAAGCTCATCGAGATCAGCAATTTCAGAACGTTTTGCAATTTCTCTGCCAAGCTCAGAATCCACCTCAATCCTCCCGAGGGGTGTGCTCCATTTTCCGGAAGGATAAACCGCCACAGGAGAGCCCAGTCCCGTGTGATTCGGCCCTATTATAACGAACGTGTCCGGAAGACCATCCTCAAATATCGCTCTATACGTTCTCGAAGCGGTGTAGCCTGAAAATATGTAGCCCGCATGGGGAACAACTCCCGCCGTTATCTTTCTCCCGCTGCCCTCTCCGCCCAGATCCCTGAAAAACTCCTCAAGCACTGCCACAAGCTCATCACCAGCAGGATAAAACTGCCCTGCAACCACAGGATACCTCATGTTCTCACCCCGTATTAATTCCGCTTCAGGATTTATATTTATAGTGTTTTAAGCTCAGGCACCGCGGGTCTTTTGAGGCCGTGATGAGCCTATCCCAGCGACGTCTGATTTCAACATGCTCAGTGCCCAAGACCAGTTTTCAGTCCCGAACCTGTCAGGGGCAGAAGCACCCTCGATTTTTCTTCAATTTCGCCTGAAGCCGTTAGCTTTTTCAGAGCAGCCAGAACCACCGCAGAGGTGGGCTCCACCAAAAAGCCCATGTCCCAGAGCTCATGGAGGGCATTGCCTATCTCCCCATCCCCGACCGAAACACACGCACCGTTCGTTTCTCTGAGAACCTTCAGCATCTGCTCCCTCCTTGGAGGCTCGGAAATCGCTATGCCCTCGGCCAGCCTGCTCCTCCCCCGGCTCCGGGTGCAGAGGCTTTCGAATCCCTTCGCCTGAACAGCAATAAAGACAGGAAGCTTCTCGATTTCACCCATCTTTCTCAGTTCGGAGAATCCCTTCCAGAGGCCGAGGAAAAGCGAACCGCTCCCTACCGGAGAGATGACATAGTCAACATCACCAATCTGCTCGAAAGCTTCGTAGGCCACCGTCTTTGTCCCCTCAAGAAAGTAGGGATTGAGCCAGTGGGAGATGTAGGTTCCACCACCAAACTCCAAAGCCGCTTCATGGGTCTCCATCCTTGAGCCTTCAACTTCATGAACTTCCGCACCCAGCATCTCAAGCAGCCTCTTCTTTCCCTCACCTGTGGACTTCGGAATAAATAGATGTGCCTTCAGCCCCTCCGATTTCGCAAACATCGCCAGGCTTATCGCGGCGTTTCCGGAGGAATCGAGGACAACATCCCATACCCCCTCCTCTTTAAGCTTGGCAACGGTTACGTAAGTGCCCCTGTCCTTGAACGAGCCAGAGGGCATTAGATATTCAAGCTTGAAAAGAGCCCTGGCCCCATTTACCTCCCTCTCCACAATTGGGGTTACCGGAGGGATTAAACGTGGAGCATGCTCCTCTCTGATCGGGAGGAAACCGAAATACCTCCTGATATCGAGGTATTCCTTCCGGAGGAGGTCTCCAAAGGGTTTCTCAAATTTGCTGACTGCATCAAGAGGGCCCCCACATTCACAAACAAGCCGGAACCCCGGATATGCCCTGCCGCATTTTATGCATCTGAGCATTTTCCCACCCCTTGATATTACGCAAAGGCTTTTATTTATCTTTTGAGAACCGATATCAGGTGAGGGATATGAAGTTCGTATCGGCGGATAGACCGCAGACTAAAGAAGGCTATCAGTACCACATAGCATGCAAACCCGGAGATGTGGCGAGGTATGTTTTGCTCCCCGGCGACCCTGAGAGGGTGCCGAAGATAAGCTCCCTCTGGGATGAAGCTAAGGAGATAGCTTTCCACAGGGAGTACAGGACGCACACCGGGAAATATAAGGGAGTGCCGATAAGCGTTACCTCAACGGGGATAGGCGGCCCATCAACGGCCATAGCCATAGAGGAGCTCGCGGCGATAGGTGCGGATACCTTCATCCGCGTCGGTTCAACCGGGGCGATACAGCCGGGAATGGAGATAGGGGATCTGATAATAGCCAGGGCGGCGGTCAGGCTTGAGGGGACGTCAAAGCAGTATGTGAGGGTCGAGTATCCGGCGGCTGCGGATTTGGAGGTTACCCTCGCACTCATCGAGGCAGCCGAAACCCTCGGCGTGCGCTACCACATCGGCATAACCGCCTCAACGGACAGCTTCTATCTCGGTCAGGGGAGGCCAGGGCTGAAGGGCTACTTCCCGAGCTTTGCCGGAAACATAGTGAATGACCTCAGGCAGGCAAATGTCACCAACTTCGAGATGGAGGCGGCGACGCTCTTCACCCTCGCGGGCATCTACGGACTGCGTGCAGGATGTGTGTGTGCGGTCTTTGCCAACCGGGTAACCAACGAGTTCGGAAAGGCAGGTGAGAAGGAGGCAGCACTGGTTGCCAGTGAGGCTGTGAAGATACTCGCCGAATGGGATGAGGAGAAGGAAAAAGCAGGGAAGAAAGTGTGGTTCCCGGGGCTTAGAGGGCCCTGATGCGGTTTTCGCTTTTCTGTTTTCTCCGGGCAGATACCACAATTTTTGAGCACTGCTAATCTTATTCTAAGTACTCCTGAATCACGGGGAAATTTCTTTAAGTTCAAAGCATAGACTATTCCGGTGGTCTCATGAAGGTTCTTAAAAACGTGCACCTCGTTGATGGCACGACGGCAAACGTTTATCTTATCCTGAATGAGGAAGGGGTGGCGGTTATAGATGCTGGCCTTCTAGGTTATGAAAAATATACTGAAATACCCGATATCTTGACCAAAGATTATATCTAGTAAGTATCATTAGTCCTGAGAAACTTGAGGAATATAATATAACCGTTTAACTAAATCACCTCCTTTGAGCTCCTGTATTATTGCTTCCAATTTATTTATATCCCCCATATTAGCATATCCAAAACTCACTAGGCGAGTTCCCGCAATTTTGCTTGCTTCTTTAATTAGATACAGATACATGGTTCGCGCACCTCCCCTGTAATATACAACAATCTCAAAATTTCTGAGAACCTCTGCCACTTGAGGAACTAGGTCTTTTGCTCTTTCCTCTGTCAGAATTTCATCATAGGGCTCTAGAATATCCTCAGAATGAACTAATCCATATTTCGCGCTTAAAATATAGAATGGATATCCCAGCTCTTTTGATTTCTTATAAAGGTA
>JALSON010000048.1 GCA_026986455.1 Thermococcaceae archaeon
GGTCTTTCACGTGCTGTTATTCTCGTTATGGCCTCACCGAGGTTGTAGCCCTGAATCACAAGTGCCTTAACCTCCTCTCTCCTTCCAGAAAGTCCCAGCTCCCTTAACTTTGCTTCCACGTGCTCCAGCTTCGGCTTCAAGCGAAGATAGGCCTTGTATGCTGCGGCCAGTGCATCACGCTGGTGGTCATCATCGACCGATATCCCAAGATTTCTCAGCAGCTCATTCTTCTCATCCACCCTGAGGCTTTCCCTCGGGACGAAAAGATTGGCTTTAAACGAGCGGGCAAGCTTCTCCACAAGACCTGGGGCTGGACTGACATCGGTGGCGATTATTATGGGATGTCCGATGTCGCTGATGAACCTGAAAATTTCGCTCACTGCCATGTTCCTCTCGCTGTAAACGGCAAGGATGTTCCCGTTCAGGTCTATCGCAGCTATCCCAACGGTTATTCCCGGATCTATCCCGACTATCACACTCTTCCGTTCTTCTATCGCTCTCTCGCTCTTCAGAGGGGCGAATTCGAGGCTTTTCCTCTCCACGGGATAAATCCTTATCTCAACATCACCGCCGTGGGCAGGCCTTATGAGCCCTGCGAGCTCTTCCCTGCCGGCATATACCCGGAACTCTCCTCTGGCGAGTCCATAGTCCTTCTCCTCAACCTCCAGATCAAAGGGTATATCGGCTTTCCTCAGCCTGTCCTCAATCTCCCTCACCTTATTCTGGATCAGGTTGTGGACCCTCCTCCTGTAACGATCCTGACTCCAGCCGCCCTTCCCCTGACTCCTCCCGCGGGAGACCTTTATGACGACCTCGTCCTCGAAGGCGAGCACCTCGTAGCCAACCCCCTTGGAGGCCAGAAGTGCACAGACCTTGGCCTCCTCACTGGGATCAAATCTATCGGTTACCCTTATTCCGTTCTCCCGCGCAAGAGTCCAGAGGGACTTCTGCTCCCCCGGCCTGCCCGTTACCTGAACCAGCTTCGTCCCCTGGGGCAGGGCGCGGAGGAACTTTCTCAGATCATCTCCAAGCTCATGAATATTATCCATGGCTACTATATCCGGCCTTTTGGCTTTTATAAAACGAATCAGCCTGTAGAGGGTGAACTCACCCTTCTTCTCAAGCCTCCCGTTCATCCAGCTCACAACTGCAAACCTCTTCGGGTTCTCGCCGATTACATCAACACCAAGGATTAGAATAGGCACCACCTCTGCATCGTTCACAGCTCTGGAGAACTTCTTAAAAATTTATCTAAGGGAGCAGAGAGGTTCGAATTGAGACCTCAATGGCCTTTTTTATAGTTTCAATGGGCATGGACGGCACTGTTCTTTCAAGAGCCTGTTCATATGAATAGGGCACATGAATGAAACCCGCTTTCACCGGCAGATCCCTGATAGCTATTGTATGGAGGGCTGTGAACATCGCTGTGTTGCACACATAGGTTCCGGCGCTGTTTGAAACCATCGCCGGAATTCCCTCACTTCTCAAAGCTTTTACAATCCTCTTTACAGGTATCGTGGCAAAATATGCCGCTGGAGCATCTTCAAAAATTGGCTCATCCTCGGGTTTGTAGCCTTCGTTATCTTCCTTTTTTGAGTCCATAACATTTATTGCAACCCTTTCAACGGTAATGTTCGGCCTTCCCCCCGCCTGACCGGTTAGAATCACAACCTGCGGCTCGATTTCTTCTATAAGCTTTGGAAGAAGGGCTTTGACACCCCTAAATGTCACAGGGAGCTGCTTCTTTACTATCTCTGCCCCGTCGAGCTCATCAGGCAGTTCCCTGACAGCTTCCCACGAGGGGTTGACCTTTTCCCCGCCAAACGGCTCAAAACCCGTTACCATAACCCTCAACATCACCACCATTAAAGTTAAGCTTCACAGAATTTATAAGGTATGATGTTAATTGCCGGCTGTTATTAATAGATGCAGAATCCTCAACCGTTCTGGTTGTCCGCTACGTTTGGCAATCACGGCGAATAGCCTTCCACCCTCTGCTCATCGGCTGGCTTTCGGGGGGGAATGGTGACTCCCCACATCTCCAGGGCTCTAAGCGAAATATTCCAACTCCCGACCACATCCCTATCTGCTTCAAACCCGCATTTGCACTTCAGAACCCTGTGCCCGTTCGGGCTTAGTTTAGCCCCACACACCGGGCACAGGGAGGAAGTAAAAGCAGGATCCGCAAAAACAACCTTAACACCCTTCAGCTTAGCCTTGTACTCGATGATTGATTGGAATTTGCGAAAACTCCAGCGGTGCAAACGGCCATTCATCTCAGCAGAATACCTTATCGAGTGCCTGATTTCCCTCGGGTTCTCTAAGGCAATCCCACCCCATCACAATTAAAGCTAAACTTTATAGGGTTTAAAAGGAATAGGTTCTGGGGAGGGCTATGAAGTATGATTATGATGTCGCAATTATCGGAGGCGGACCGGTTGGCAGCTATCTGGCAAACCTTCTGGCGAGAAATTTTGATGTTGCTGTCATAGAGGCAGGGAATTCATTCGGAGAAAAGGCATGCACAGGGATAATCGGTAAGGAGAGCTACGATGATTTGAAGCTCCCGAAAAAAGCTATCCTCAATGAGCTCAGGGGGGCTGTTTTCTACTCCAAGATCCAGAGCTTTGAGATTAAAAGAAACTCACCTCAGGCATATCTCGTGGACAGAAAAGCCCTTGAAAAAATACTCGCAGAGAAAGCCATAAAAAAGGGGGCGGAGTACTTCATGGGGACGCGCTTCATGGGCTTCAAAAATGGCAGGGCAGTTCTTCAGAGATTCAACCAGCAGTTTGATGTCGAAGCGCAGTTTTATGTCGGTGCCGATGGGATCAGGAGCAGGGTTGCTCAGGAAATGGGAGCAAAGACAAAGGCGGAGTTTTTAAGCGGGTATGAGGTGGAGGTCGTCGGAGAGTTTGAGAGGCAGGATTTTGTTGAGGTCTGGGTAAACAAAGAGCTCAATGAAGAATTTTTCTTCTGGGTCGCACCTGTAAATGAAAGCCTTGCCCGGGTAGGCACGTTTGGAAGCCTCGATTCCCTCTTCAAGTTCCTGAAAATGAGGATGCTGAAGGCTGGAAACATCGTGGAGTTCAGAGCGGGAAGTGTGGGATTTGGCTGGAGGAAGCCGTGGATTAAAGGCAATGCCGCCCTTGTCGGCGATGCCGCACTCCAGATAAAGCCCACCACTGCAGGGGGGATAGCCTACGGTATGTTCTGCGCCCATGCACTGGCATATTCCCTCATAAACGGCAGACCCAGTGAGTATGAGAAGCTCTGCAGGGACATCAAGAAGCAGATTTCCTTTGGAATGAGGGTCAGGAAAATGTTTCTGGGACTCACCCAGGAGCAGATTGAAAAGATATTCGAGGTTCTCGGGAGCAGAGAGGCCGTTGAGCTGATTGAGAGGACAGCAGATTTTGATGACCATGTAAAGACCGTGAAGGCCATAATAAGGAGCCCCCGGCTTCTGGCAAGGCTTCTGAAGATATCGCCAATGCTACTGAGGCATCTGGTGTGAGCCATGGAGTGGAGGATGGGACTTCAGGAAGAGTACCTCAAAGCCATAGCCGAGGGCAGGAAAAAGGTCGAGGGAAGGCTATACGACGAGAAGAGGCAGGGGATAAGGCCTGGTGATACTATAATCTTCGAGAACAGGCTCATGTGCGTGGTGAAAGACGTAAGGGTTTACTCATCCTTCAGGGAGATGCTGGAGAAAGAAGGCCTCGAAAACGTCCTTCCCGGAGTGAAGAGCATCGAGGAGGGAGTTAAGGTTTATCGGAGGTTTTATTTGGAGGAGAAGGAGCGGAAGTATGGCGTTGCGGCGATAGAGGTCGAGCCGGTGGCATGGATTGGGGAGTCTAAATGATGGCCCAATTCCTTCAAAACCTCAAAATCGCCCTCCAAGGTTATTATAGGCAGGCCATTAACAATCACAATTGATGCTATGAACAGGTCCCTAAAAGACATAGGACTTTCTCTCCCTTAAAAGCTCCCGAAACAGCTCGCTGAAGGATTTTTTACCCTTAATCCTGACGAGTTCGTTGTAAACGTCATCCGAAATCGTTATCGTCTTGACTATGCTCTCACCAATACACTGTGTGCATGCATCATAATTTAAGCATTGTGAGAGACGAAAAAGCATATTAAGGGCATCACAGAGATACAACATGATGATTAACGACAGAGAATTGAGATAAACCCCAAGAAGATGGGCGGGAAGCCCGTGATAAAAGGAACGAGGATACCGGTTTATTCCATCCTTGAGCTCCTGGCCAACGGCTGGAGCCTTGATGAGATACTTGAGAACTATCCCCAGCTGACGAAAGAAGATTTAACGGCCCTTCTGAAAATTAAAAAGAAAGGTCAGAGGTATCTCTCCCTCACCCATCTGATGAAGTAGTCCGGGTTCAGCTCCTCGCCGATGGCTTTCTTGAGGAGTTCCTTCGGCGGGTAGATTGAGCCGTACCTGTGGATTCTCTCCCTCAACCACCCCTTGATTGGGCCAAAGTTCGCTTCGGCCACCAGCTCCTCGACGTTGAGGTCCTTCTTCATGTGGTAGTAGAGCTGCGCCGCCAGGAGCGTTCCGATGCTGTAGGTCGGGAAGTAGCCGACCGTTCCATGCGCCCAGTGGATGTCCTGGAGGATTCCTTCACGGTAGGTCTTGGGCCTTATTCCAAGGAGCTTCTCCATCTCGTCGTTCCAGAGTTCTGGGAGGTCTCTGGCTTTAACGCCCTCGTTGAGCATCATCCTCTCGAGCTTGAAGCGGAGCAGAATGTGGAAGTTGTATGTAACCACATCA
>JALSON010000049.1 GCA_026986455.1 Thermococcaceae archaeon
GCCCTCCTGCAGAACCATCCATGGTTTGAAGTGGAGAAGCTTGTCGCATCCGAGAGATCCGCAGGGAAAAAATACGGAGAGCTGGTAGAGGGCTCTCCTCCCGAGTTTGCAGAGATGGAACTGACGTCCCTTGAGGAATTTCTGAGAGATCCTGATGTGGAGCTGGTGTTCTCGGCGCTGCCGGCTTCAATTGCTGGCAGAGTTGAGGAAAAGCTGGCCCGACGGATTCCCGTGTTTACAAATGCGAGGAGCCACAGATATGAGGGCGATGTGCCGATTCTCGTCCCCGAGGTGAACGAGAAGCACCTTGCACTTGTGGAAGCCCAAAAGAGGAACCGCGGGTGGGAGGGGTTTATAGTTGCAAACCCAAACTGCTCAACGGCCATACTGGCGCTTTCACTGGCACCCCTGAGGGAATTCGGAATCAGGAAAATCAGGGTGGCGACGATGCAGGCTGTAAGCGGTGCCGGTGCCTCAGGGCTCTCCGCGTTTGCCATACAGGACAACGTAATTCCGCTCATAGAAGGGGAGGAATGGAAGATTGAAAACGAAAGCAGGAAAATATTCGGGGAGATAATTGATGGAAAAATCGAACCCGCCAAATTCGGGATATCGGCAATAGCAGCGAGAGTTCCAGTCCTCCACGGCCATACCGAAGCGGTTTTTGTTGAGCTTGAAAACCCCGATATCACCGAAATAAAGAAAGCCTTTGAACGGTTCGACCCCCTCAGAGCTTATCGCCTGCCTTCATACGAAAAGCCCATAGCATACAGCGAGGTTCCTCAACCGAGGCTCCACAGGGACAGGGGAAGGGGTTTAACGGTTACAGTTGGGAGGGTGGAGAATGCAGACAGCGGGATAAAATACGTCGCACTCGGCCATAATCTTGTCAGGGGCGCGGCGGGAGGCTCGATCCTTAACGCAGAGCTGGCCTATGCACTGGGAGTAATTCATTGAAGCCCTCCTCTTCCTCTTTTGGAATTTATCAGCCGAACCCTTCCGATGAGAAAAGTTTTTATATCTCCAATGTTAGTAATCTCTGGAAACCGTAACAGGGGTGGTTGCTTATGATGTGGGGATTCAGGCTGGAGTTCAAGCAGAATCTGAGAACAAAAAAGTTCTGGGTTATAATAGGCATAATGGCCCTGCTTTACATACCCTCATTCTACATCATGAAGTCCTTCTTCCTGCAGTCTGGGAGGGAAATAACGAATGAAGCTGCCATGAGCATGCTCATAAGCTCAATAACAGGGATGACGAGCTTCTTCGTCGCAATTTTAGCCCTCTTAATCGGTGCCACCGCAATAAACAGCGAAATTGAGAAGGGAACCCTTAGGATAGCAATGAGCAAGCCGATAAAGAGGCTCCATTACATAGGCGGGAAATTCCTGGCGCATATCCTCGTCCTCCTCATAGCAATCCTGTTCTCAACAGCAATCAGCATAGCAGGGATACTCTACATAGGGGGCTCGCTTACGAGCCAGCTCGTAACCGATGTCCTCCTCCTGAACCTGCTGCTCCTCCTGGCCATGATACAGCTCGTGGCCCTCGGATACATTATCTCGACCCTCATAAAATCGGCCACCACAGCCCTCGGACTGGCACTGGCTGTGATGTTCATTGTGTTCATGATAGTCCCGAGCATGGTGGGATTCCTCGCAATCAAAGACACCATGAACAACCCCCACACCAGCATGGAGGAGGTACAGCAGATTCAGAAGGAATACACAACAAAATACCTGTTTTATGACCCGATATCTCAGGTCAAGGTAATAACAGCAGATGTATCCACCATGTCCTCCTCGAATTCAGGAGTGATAAGGAACATCAGGTACAACGGCGTTGCATACGCCATAAGGCACAACCCCACAAACCTTGCCCACATACTCTGGCTCACGGCCCTGTATCTGATCATTGGATTTTACCGCTTCCTGAGGATGGACCTGAGGTGATGCCAATGATACTGCGTATAGAGAACCTAATCAAGACCTATGGTGATGTAAAGGCCCTCAACGGGCTCAATCTCGAAGTCAAACAGGGGCAGATTTACGGATTCCTGGGGCCGAATGGGGCAGGTAAAAGCACGACGATACTGAGCACACTGGGCCTTATCTTTCCCCAGCAGGGCAGAATTGAGCTCTTCGACACTGAGGTTTTCAGGGATGGGAAATATGACGAGAGCAGCCTCGTTGAGGTCAAGAGAAAAATAGGATACATGCCCGAGCACGCCACCCTCTGGGAGTTCCTGACACCCCTGCAGACCCTGGACATGATCGGAGAGGCCTTTGGGATTCCGAAGGGAAAAAGGGCAGAGCGCTCCGAGGAGCTTCTGAAGCTTCTTAACCTCTGGGATGTAAGAAACAAGAAAGTGGGCAAGTTTTCAAAGGGGATGAGGCAGAGGCTCCTGCTGGCCCAGTCCCTCATCAACGACCCGGAGCTCCTAATCCTCGATGAACCCATGACGGGTCTCGATCCCTCGGGAATCGCAGAGTTCAAGGGCATAATCAGGGAGCTGAACAGGGAGGGCAAAACCGTATTCTTCTCCTCCCACATACTGGCCCATGTGGAGGAGATATGCGATACCGTGGGGGTCATCGTTAAGGGAAAGCTTATAGTTGAGGACAACCTCGAAAGCATCAAGCGCGAATTCCTCCGGAGGGCTGGCTATACAATAATAGTCGAGACAAGCAGGCCGGTGTCGTTTGATGGAGTTGAATGGAAGGTGAGCCCCCTCGGAGAAAAGAAATACAGAATCGTGACTCCGGGCGACATAAGGGAGGAAATCCACGACTTTGTGGCCTCTCAGAGGGCCAAGATACTGACGATGCAGGTCAAAGAACCCACCTTAGAAGAGATCTTCCTGAAAATGGTTGAATAAGGGCTAAAGCTTTGCCCTTTCAAATTCTTCTTTTTGCTGAAGGGTGTTGTTGCATCTATATCCCATCTGGCAGTCAGGCTCTTCTCTGAAGAGGAGCGAGAGCTAAAGCTTTGCCCTTTCAAATTCTTCCCTTCTCCCAAGGGGCTTTGTTGCGTCTATGCCCCATTTTGCGGTAAGGCTTTTCTCGGATGAGGGATCGAGAGAGCTTCCGCGGGCATTAGGGATTAAAACCAGATCCCTATCGGCCTGGAATCTCGTGGCCACAGCCCATTCAACATCCCTGTCGTCGTAGATGTCTATATCCTCATCGACCACCGTGACGTGTTTCAGGCTCGGGTGGCCGGCAAATGCTGCCAAGATGGCGTTCTTGCCATCCCCCTCATGCTGCTTTGTAATGCTCACAACGGCATGCAGCCACATCGCTCCCCCCTCAGTCAGTCTTACACCGTGAACCTTCGGCACAACCCTCTTAACCGCTGCATAAATCTGGGGCTCCTTGGGCAGACCCATGAGCATGTAGTGCTCGTAGCCTCCGGGAAGGAGGGCATGGAAAACCGGGTTATCAGCATGATACATCCTTTCAAAAACCACAACGGGCTGCTTTCTGACGTAATCGTAGGTTCCGGTTATGTCCACGAAGGGCCCTTCATCCGTGAGTTCGGGCAGGATTTTTGCTTCAAACACAAATTCAGTCTCCACCGGAACCGGGATACCGCCAACCTCAACCACTTCCAGCGGCTTTCCGAAGGCTTTCCGGCTCAGAGATGATGCGATTTCAAGCTCGCTGACTCCATAGGCCACGCTTGTCGCTCCGGCCAGAAGAATGTGCACCGGATTTCCGACCATAACCCTTATATCCAGCTCCTCCCCCCGCTCCATCCTGTCCCTCCACATGGAGTAGAGATGCCTGGGGACGAGGCGTATTGCCGCCCTCCTTTCGTCAACAACCATCATTCTGTGGAATGAGAGATTGACAAAGCCATCATCATCCTTTGCAGCTATAATCGCCGATGTAAAATACCTGCCTCCATCCTCCGGGAAATATCTGGGAACGGGCAGCTCCAGCAGCGAGAAATCCTCTGTCGAATTCTTCAGAAAGGGAGCATCCTTCACAGCACGGTATGGCTGCGGATTTTCCATGCCATCCGCCAGAATATGGAGGATGTCCTCCTTACCCACCCCGAGGTATCGGGCTATTCTCTCCCGGGTGCTCCATATATTGCCGGCAACCTGCCAGCCATCCACATCCTCAAAAAGGACAGGCCTGTCCCTGTATCTCAGCAGGTATCTTGTTATCTCAAGCTCCTTCCGCACGGGGGTGCTCACCCTGACAACCTCATCTCCAAAACCCTCAATAATCTCCCTGAGCATGATATCACCGTAGAGAATACTCCCCGGCCTTTTTAGCATTTTGTATTTTTCCCGCTGTTAGCGAGACCATTTCGAAATCAGGGCATGTCTTGATGGTTAAGTTATGCGGTTAGCCCTTCATGTGGTTTTTCCTGAGGGTGCAAAAATTTCAGTAAAGCATCAAACAAAAACAACCCCTTTTAGACATGCCCCCTGAAATCAAAAAACCTATAAAGGGGCTTCTCCAAATTTTCAATTTGATTGCCAATGGGAATGGTAAGGCTTCGCATTCCAGAGGGCTCCGCAAAGGTCATTATTGAGAAAGCTGACCCGAAGATATATTTCCAGATATATGACCTGCTCAGCTACAAGAAGGACTACGGCAAATGGGAAAAGCCGGAGAGCCTGTATGACCCATACGAAAAAACCTTCCCGGTGGGTCTCCTGCCACGTGTGAAGACCTTTCTTAACTGTAAGGAATACAGGGTGAGGATAATAGATGAGAGGGATGCCACGGG
>JALSON010000050.1 GCA_026986455.1 Thermococcaceae archaeon
TATCCTGTTTCCATTGAAATCATAGACCTCAAAGCTTCCTGAGGTCGTGTTCAGAACGACGAGTCCGTTCGATGTTCCGACATAGAGCATCTCCCCCCTGCCCGCCATGCTCGTGGGGCTCCTGCTATAGCTGAACGGCGAGTTGGAGGAGTCATACAGGATAACTGTGCCGCTGGATGGGTCATATTCAGCGATGCCCGACCACGTCGCGACGAACAGCCTGCCCCCTGCATAAGCTATGCTACCACCCCAGGCCAGCTTGTCGCTGATGACATCCTCCCATGAACCGTTCTCCATGTCATAGATGGATATTCCATTTTCCGTGAGGAGGTATGCCTTTCCATCATGGTAGGCTATATCAATGACGGTTCCCCTCGGCCCAAATCTGTGGAGCTCACCGCCGACCATCAGCCCGTAGCTCGATGCATACACTCCATCCTCTATCTCAACCAGGTTTCCCCAGAAGGTGTCCCCTGAATAGTCAAGGAGCGTCCCGTTCGACGGGAAGTACCTGCTCGCCGTTACGTCACCCCACGGCGGGTAGATGAACCACACCGAAATGTTATCGTGCTCGATGTTTGCTATCCTCCATGCGGGCACCTCAACGCATTCCCCTCCCATGACGCA
Source organism: Thermococcaceae archaeon (assembly GCA_026986455.1). Lineage (GTDB taxonomy): Archaea > Methanobacteriota_B > Thermococci > Thermococcales > Thermococcaceae > Thermococcus. Next base: position 628 of record JALSON010000050.1, read on the forward strand.
GGCAAACGTCCCTGAATCGCTTCCACCGCCGACCCAGACCTGATCCCCGAAGACCTCAACGGCATCTATGTGCGTCATGCCAAACGTCTCTGGTGAGTATTTCTCCCATCCGTTTCCTATCTTCCAGAGGTTTGCCCCGATGGCCCACAGGTCGCTCCCGTTGACCTTCAGCATCGTTATGTAATCCGACTCCAGCGGGCTGTTCGTTGAGTTATACACCCTGATAACGCTCATGTTCCCCGGGTCTATTACAACAATCCCCGCATTGTCCGTCCCGAGCCAGAGGGAGCCGTTGTAGTATGCCATGGTGAATATGTTCACCCGCTCCTCGCCCCAGAAGCTCGTAACGTATGCCGGGAAGCCCTCTATGCCGGAGGTGTTATATACCATCCACTCATGGCTCTCCTTGTCGAACTGGATTATTCTGTTAAACGACGCCACCCATATTTTCTCCCCGCTGCTCGCTACCGGCACAGAACCTCCTTCATAGCCGCCTTCCACCACGGTTCCGTTAGGATACTCAAAGAGCTCCATGCTTCCGTTCCTGTAGTGGCCGAGGTGCGTGGAAAATACAACCCACATTCCCCCATCCATCTCAATTCCGAGTATCCTCGCGGGATAAGCTTCAATGCTGGCGTTTCCTGTTATCCTCAGCGTCCCGTTGGTGTTGCCGGACACGTTGACGATAAGCGGGATGCTGCCAACGAAGGCATTCCTTGGAATTTCAACGTAAAGCTCGCCCCAGAGCCCCTCGATGTGTATCAGCTTGGTGACAGTGAATCTCTCCCCGGTGCTCCTCTCGACCATCCTGAGGGTGAGGGTGTAGTTGCCGAGTGCGACCCTTGGAATCTCAGCCGTGATGCTGCCTCTCCCGCCGGCCGGGAGTGTGAAGGTGCCATTCTTGAGGAGGAAGGAGTTCCCTTCCATATCCTCTATGGCCAGCACGTAGTCGAGAACAGCATCCGCTCCGCTTCCGCTGGTTAGCTCCACAATCAGCGTATCGCCAACGGCAAAGCTCGTTCCGCTCACAGTGGCGTTTATTCTGAAGCCGCTTACGGAGATCCTGAAGCTCTCTGAGAACCTCCTTCCACTGTTACCGTCTAAAGCACTCAAAATGACGTCATGCTCCCCTTTTGTGAGCGGGGGCAGTGAGAATGTGTAGTCCACGCTGCCGCCCTTTGGCACTGTAACCGCCCCATTCACCTGCACTCCGGAGACGCTCAGAGTCATGGTGAGGTTGAGTTCAATACCGCCGGTATTTATGAGCCTCACGGGCAGATCCTCATTGGGTTCAAGGTCAGTCTTGAGGGGTATCACCTCAAGCCCGGCACCCCTCACGGTTATCTCGAATGTCCTTGTGAGGTAAAGGTTCGTGAACCTGTCATGGATCAAAACGCGCAGCTCATAGACCCCGTCCGGCAGCCAGTTCGGTATCTCAAGGTTTACCGTTCTTGATGTCCCGGGGGCCACGGTTAGATTCAGGGAGCCGGAGTAGGAGGACAGGCGGTACTGAATCTCAAGGTCGGCGGTGGTTCCCCCGGTGTTGTTGATTTTGAGTTCAATGTCCTCATCCACATCGTAGCTCTCCTTTGCGATGGAGACGTTCAGTTCAAGCCCCCTGACCGTGATGTTCTTTGTATAAATCCCTCCGTAGTAGAGCACGAGGGTGTAGCTGCCGCTCGAAAGGCTCCTCGGTATGGGGAAAGTCACGTTTTTGCTTTCGAGCTTCCCTATTTCAATCCATCTCTCGCCGAGGTACCACTCGGCAGGACCTTTTCTGAGAACCCCTGTTATCCTCAGGTTTCTGTATCCCCCACCGCTGTTCCTTATCTCGGCGGTGATGTTGTCGCCCGCAGAATACACATTTCCGGCAACGCTAACGCTCAGGTTGGGGCCGATTACGTGAAGGTAGTCCCAGTAGGTTGAGGAGGAAAGCTCCCCATGCGCCGTCACAAGGAAAACGTACTCCCCCGTGGGCAGGTTGGGAACCTCGAACGTAACGTTCCTGCTCTCTCCGGGTGCGAGCGATACGCTGTAGTTCTGTGCCCCGATGTCGCTTCCTCCCAGGGAGTACCTGAGGGAGAGGGTTATGTTGGCTGTGTCTGATATTCCCCCATCGTTCCTCAGGGTCACGGTGATGTTGTCCATGGCATATGCCCGGGCCGGATGAACGGCGGCTATCTTCATCCCCATGAGGTTTAGAGGCCTCACCACAGATTCCGTTCTGTTGGCTACGAGATCAGTGAAGTTCAGGACTATGAGGGCTCCAGGGGTCATGTTGTCCGGTATCCTTACGCTAACCGTTGAGTTCTCTCCGGGGTTCAGCGGGAATCCAAACGTGCTAACCGCCACAGCCCTGCCATTCATAACTATTGAGATGTTTCCCCTGATGTCTGCGGGGATGCCCCCTCTGTTCTCAAGCACGGCATATGCTTCATCCCCCACCGAATACGGGCCCTCATGGATCCTTCCCCTGACATCCGATTCGAGAACCCTGAAATATTCACTCTTCTCTATGCTCCCCTTATCCTTCCATGCTCTGATGGATATCCTGTAGGTTCCCGGCTGAATGAGGGGCACGTAAGCTGTGAAGTTCACGATTCTGCTTCCTTTCGGGGGCAGGTGGAAGGGAACCGTTGAAGTGTAGTTTATCGAGGGAATATCAACCGTGAGGTTGAAGTCCTCATCGAGGAAGCCGGGGTTGCTGAGGTTGAGGAGCAGTGTTAGGTTGCTGAAAACCCTGCCGGAGAACCTTACCTCCGGAGCTACCCTCACACTTCTCACAAGCCGGGCCGAGCCTGAGGATACGAGCCAGTTTCCATCGTAGAGCTCGTACGATATGGAGTACTTTCCGAAGATGTCCTCCTTCAGGGGTATGCGCACTTCCGCCTCCCAGTTGGTAAAGCTCAGGTTGAATCTGTCCCATCTATCCTCGAATCTGCCATCCCAGCTGTAGGTCTCTCTAACGAGAAGCCTCGGTTCAGCCATTGAGACGTTGTTCGTTATCTTCGCATTTATTGTGAGGCCCAGGGGGGCGGTGAATTCGGAGCTCAGTTCCACAGTTGGTATACTCCTGTAAACGGAGAGGATGTCTCTCGGGAGCATCCATGAACCAAGGAGCTTTCCATATCTGTCGGCAAGCTCAACGACTATGTAATGATAGCCGGGGGAGGCGTTTTGGGGCATCTTCAGCTTTATCGGAATGGTAATCGTTGAACTCCTTGGAATTGTGGTGATGTTTGAGGTGCTGGCGATAACGTTTCTGTCCTCGTACAGATGGGCGGCAAGCAGCAACTCCCAGTCCAGATCGTCTCTGTTCGTTACGGTGACGTTTATATTCATGGTCTCGTTCGGTGCGTAGTAGGATTTATCTGCCTCTGCAGTGAGGTGCACGTTTGGATAAATCACATGGATGCCTTTCTCAGCCTTGAGGAATGCATCGTGGAAGTCCCTGTCTCCTTCATAGGGAGACTTTGACGTGTATAGGCCGAAGTAATATGTCAGACCTCCTAAGTCCCTTTCACCATCGATGTATGGATACACCTCGAACGTGTATTTCCTGTATTCACCGGGAGCAACGCTGACGTTCTTGACCTCAAGCACGTGCCAGCCGTTTATGTGGTGGCCGATTCCAAGCTCTCCGCTGAGGGGTTTATCCGCCTTGTTTATTATATGAACCGTGAGGCGGGCTTTCTCCCCGAAGGGAACCCTCTCCTTATCCGAGGTTACCCAGAACAGATATTTATTCCCTCCCCTGTAGTTGAAGAGGGCATCGTTGTCGGTGTATGCGTTAACCGATAGCCCCTTGACATCGTAGGCTGTGTATATCTCCCTGCCGCCTGAGAGAAGGGAATAATCCATAGTCCATATTCCGTGGATCACGGAGCCAAAGTCCCTCTTGGACATTTCAAGCATCACGGTTTTGCCCTCGCCCGGCAGTAGAGTCTCATTAATCGTTATTCTCGACCCCACCTCTCCCTGCGGGGTCAGTATTCTGAATTCAATGCCATCTGCAGGGACACCGGTTGGATTTGTAACGTTTATGGGAATGATGTATGTATCGTTCCTGAAGTCCCATCCCCACCATCTGGAAACCGTTCCCACCTCATAGATATCCC
>JALSON010000051.1 GCA_026986455.1 Thermococcaceae archaeon
CGGGGATATCCTCAACCCGCACTGGGAGGCGGAGCTGCTTAAATACACCGAAAAGCTCGATGAGGGCACATATGAGCGAGGAGGAACCGTATTTCTGCTGACGGCTGAGGTTGAGGACATAAGGAGGGTTCACCATCTCCTTATATTTCCGGGAATCGATGCTGTCAGGGAGATGAGAGAAAAACTGGGGCGGTATTCAAGCGACATTGAAACCGAAGGACGTCCCCGTGTAAATCTTTCAGCCGCTGAGATAGCGGAGATTGCGGATAATCTCGGTATTCTGGTGGGGCCCGCACATGCTTTTACTCCCTGGACGGCCCTCTATAAAGAATACGACTCCCTGAAGGAGGCGTATGATGGCGCAAAAATCCATTTTCTTGAACTGGGGCTCTCCGCTGATTCATACATGGCGGACAGAATAAAGGCCCATCACGGGCTAACGTATCTATCAAACTCCGATGCCCACTCACCGCATCCCCACAGGCTTGGAAGGGAATTCAACCGCTTTGAGATTCAGGAGGCGTCTTTTGATGAGGTCAGGAAGGCGATTCTGAAACGTGGCGGGAGGAGAATAGTTCTGAATGCGGGTCTTGATCCCAGGCTCGGCAAGTATCATCTCACAGCATGCTCAAGGTGCTACACAAAATACCACCTTCAGGATGCCATAGCCCTGAGGTGGAGGTGCCCCAGGTGCGGCGGAGCGATAAAGAAGGGAGTTCATGACAGGATTATGGAGCTGGCCGATACGGATGAGAGGCCGGATGACAGACCGCCCTACCTGCACCTTGCCCCTCTGGCGGAGATAATCGCGATGGTGATGAACAGGGGCGTTGATACCAAGAGTGTTAAAAGGGTATGGGAGAGGCTGCTGCGGGAGTTCGGCTCTGAGATCAGGGTTCTCGTCGATGCCCCTGTGGAGGCCATAGGAGAGGCTGTTGATGAAGGGATAGCCAAGGCTATCTGGGCGTTCAGAAATGAAAAGCTGGTTATAATCCCCGGAGGAGGCGGCAGATACGGCGAAATTAAGCTCCCTGATGAAATCAGAAATGCAGAGCTGGGAGAGCTTGAATCCATTGAATTTGAAACATCCACGGGGGAATACAGACCAAAGCAAACTTCCCTGATGAAATTTCTGAGGGGGTAAAACATGGAGAGGGAAATAATCGAGATGTTCCTTAAGCATCTAACTCTTCAGGGTGAATTGCCCCTCGGAGATGATGCCGGGGCACTGAGAATAGGGGAGGAGTGGCTCGTTGCTACGAATGATATGCTGGTCAGGAAAACTGATGTTCCCGAAATAATGACACCCGAACAGACCGGTTTCAAGGCCGTTACGATGAATGTGAGCGATATTGCTGCGATGGGTGCGGAGCCAATAGCCTTCCTGTTCTCCATAGGGATTCCAAGCGATAGCGATATGGAGTACCTTGAGGGCATCGCCAGAGGCATCGGCAGAGGTTCAGAATTCTATGGAATTCCCGTAATCAGCGCTGATACGAATGAGGCATGCGACCTGATAATAGACGGCATAGCCCTTGGAAAAACAGCACACCTGCTCAGGAGAGATGGAGCAAAGCCGGGCGATCTTGTTTGTGTTACCGGGGATATAGGAAGGGCTCTGGCAGGGCTGAAGGTTTACTCTGAGGGCATAGAGGTCGACGGAAAAACACGCAAAGCGCTCTATGAGAAGCTGCTTGAGCCGAGAGCGAGGGTCAGGGAGGGTTTAATGCTTGGCCCGCATGCCAGCTCGGCCATAGACATCAGCGATGGGCTGAGCAAGGAAATCCATCTTCTCGCGGAGATGAGCGGAGTCAGGATGATAATAGACTCTGAGAGACTTCCCGTGAGGGATGAGGTGTTTGAGGTTGCTGGAATGCTGGGTATGGACCCTTTGGCCATTGCCCTTGCCTCGGGTGAGGAGTTTGAGCTCCTCTTCACGATCCCGCAATCAGAGCTCAGGAGCATTGATTTTGAATTTTCGGTTATAGGTGAAGTGAAAGAGGGGAGCGGGGTGTATATCCTGAGGAACGGTGTGCCGGAGGAGATGCCCGTCCTCGGCTGGGAACACTTGGGAGGCAGGTCAGATGGAAATCTACACGTTTAAGCAGTTCTCTGAGTTAGCTTTAAAACCGCTGAGTTCAATCGAGGGTTGGGGGTTAATTATTTCACAGAATCGTATTCCGCCCGATACTTTGATGGTGTTACCAAGAGGTTTATATTGGGCATCCTGAACTCCATTTAGGCCGGTGATATTCAATGAAAATAGCGATTGCCAGTGACTGGTTTTACCCCAAGGTGGGTGGAATCGAAGCACATATGGATGAGCTT
>JALSON010000052.1 GCA_026986455.1 Thermococcaceae archaeon
CGGCATCTGCTGGATGCAGGCCATGAACCCCACGTAATCACCCACGACTACCGGTATCTTACTCCCTACAATGATGGCTTCCCATATCCCGTTCACAGATTCAGGGGCTCGGTTTACCTGAGGGATTACCATATAAGTCTGAGCCCCGGTCAGCTCTGGAGAATAAACGGTCTCTACAAAAGTGTGGATTTTGATGTGACCCACGTGCACAGCATATATTCACCTTTCTCAATCGCCGTTGCAAACCTCTCAAGGGGGATAAGGGGCGTGCCTGTGGTTGCCACGAACCACTCCTTTTTTGGAGAGCCGAGACTGGGAGGGGTCATAAAGTCCCTTCTCAGGTATTACCTCAGGAGGATGGATGCATTCGTAGCCGTGAGCACCCCTGTTGCGGAGGATACGAGGAGGCTCCTTGGGAGAAGTCTTGGAAACCGTATTGTGACGACGATTCCCAACGGCATTGATGTCGAGTACTGGCGCCCTCCTGAAGAGGAGGAGAGGGAAAAGGCAAGGGATATGCTGAATCTCGGAGGTAATGAGATTGCCCTCCTGTACGTTGGAAGGATGACGGAAAGAAAGCAGGCCCACAGGCTGCCGTTTGTTATATCAAAGGCCCTTGAAATGTCAGGCACGCCGAAAGACCGTATAAGGGTCATAATAATCGGGAATGGGCCCATGAAGAAAGCCTTAGAGAGCAACCTTGATGCGACGGGACTCAGGGAGAGGGCAATCCTGATGGACTTCATTCCCAGGCAGAATCTGAGGGAAATATACTGGGCTGCGGATGTTGTTCTGATGCCCGGTATGCTTGAGGCCTTCCCCATAGTCGGACTTGAGGCGTCTGCAACAGGGAAGCTAATAGTCGGGAGGAATGAAAGCGGGCTGTCAGATTTAATAGTTAACGGTCAGACAGGTTTTCTCTCCTACAGTGAGGAAGAGCTCTCCCAGAAGCTTGCTGCTGTTCTATCCCGCACCGAGCTGATACCGAGGATGGGAAAGGAGGCGAGAGAGAGGGCCGAGAGGGAATTCTCGTGGGATGTCATACTGAAACGCCTTCTTGAAGTCTACAGAACTGCAATAAACAGGGCGGAGGAATTTGATGACAGGTATCTCCTCTACAGAGCAATCAGGAGGATTGCGGGATGATTGTTACGCTCAGTTTTGATGTCGAACACGACTGTCCCCCCTATCTCACCACAACGAGGGGAATGGAGGAAGGGCTGCCGCGTATTCTTGACCTCCTAGCCGAAAAAAGGGTTAAGGCGACATTTTTCTTCACTGCTGAGATGGCGAGGCGCTTCCCCGATCTCGTCAAGAGAGTTGTTGATGAAGGGCATGAACTGGGAAGCCACAACTACAACCACGAGAGGCTTGACAGGCTTTCCAGGAAGGAGGGGGAGAAGGCCATAAGGAAATCGCTGGAAGTTCTGAGGCAGTATGACGATGTCCTGTCGTTCAGGGCTCCCAACCTCCAGCTTCCCGATTACTACTATCCGATACTTGAGGAGAACGGTGTTCTGGTGGACTCCTCAAAGGCCACATATAAGGGATACAGGGGTGGAGTAAGGCTCTTCGGAGGCGTTTTAGAGGTTCCGGCTTCAACGACCTCCTCGGTTATAAGGCTCCCGTGGAGGATTCAGAGGATTATTCACGCCAGGCTGTCAGAGCCACGTGTTTACTTTGCCCATCCATGGGAGTTCGTGCCGATGCAGAAAGAGAGTATAAGGTGGGACTGTAGGTTCAACACCGGGGATAAAGCCCTTGAACTTCTCGGACAGCTTATAGACCAGTACAAAAAGCAAAAAGCCCGGTTTCTCATGATTAGGGAGTATTATGGAAAGTATGGGAAAGCCTAATTAACAACCTCCCCGATTCTTCCAACGTGAGAGGTGATGTTCATGAGGGAAGCCATGTACTGGGAGAGGACTGGAGATGGCACCGTCAGATGCAGGCTGTGTCCTCTCAACTGCATAATAAATGAGGGGCAGCGCGGCTCCTGCCGGGTGAGAAAAAACATCGGCGGGAAGCTCTACACGCTCAACTATGGTCTCGTGTCGTCAATAGCATCCGACCCCGTGGAGAAAAAGCCCCTCTTTCATTTCTGGCCCGGTTCGTGCGCCCTTTCCATAGGGACTGTTGGATGCAACATGCACTGCAGGCACTGTCAGAACTGGGAGATAAGTCAGGCTGACGAGAAATTTCCCTATCTCCAGAAGGCAGCCCCCGAATCCATTGTGGCCATAGCAAAACGCTACGGCTGTGAGAGCATAGCATACACATATAATGAGCCCACGATATGGTATGAGTTCGTCCTCGATACGGCAAAGCTTGCCAGAAATGAGGGTATCAACAACATCCTCGTTACAAACGGATACATAAACGAAGAGCCTTTCAGAGAGCTC
>JALSON010000053.1 GCA_026986455.1 Thermococcaceae archaeon
AAACTTGGGATGCTCGCGCTGAAGATATTCCCAGTTCCCATAATGGCAGTACCCCTGGTGATGTTATACATCAGGCTTCATCTCCTCGACACACGACTTGGAGTCGCTCTAGCACACAGTGCAGGTGCCCTGCCGCTTGTTGTCCTGATTACAGCAAGCATATTTGCAGGAACCTCCAGAGAGCTCGAAGAGGCGGGTATGGTCTTTGGATTGACAAGATTTCAGTCTTTTTTGAAGATAACCCTGCCTCTGGCACTCCCGGGATTGGCCGCCGCAGCAATGTTTACTTTCGTGGGATCATGGAACGAGGTTTTTGCAGCCTCAGTGCTAACATTCAGCCACAGGACACTCCCGGCCCTCATGTTAACCCTGATGGAAACCGCTCCGGATTATTACAAGTTTGCCGCCGCGTTTATAATGGCATTTCCGGCCATGATATACGTGGCACTTGCAAGAAGATATCTAATCTCCATGTGGGGAATAGCACTCAAGTGAGGTGTTAAAAGTGGTGGAAGTCAGACTTGAAGACCTTAAGAAGTACTTTGACAATGGAAAAGTTAAGGCAGTTGATGGACTGAATCTGACGATTAAGGATGGAGAATTTCTCGTGCTGCTCGGCCCCTCGGGTTGCGGGAAGACAACCACACTGAGGATGATATCGGGACTGGAGCTGCCGACAGATGGAAAGATATGGTTCGGGGACAGGGACGTTACATACCTGCCACCGAAGGACAGAAACATATCCATGGTCTTCCAGAGCTATGCGGTCTGGCCGCACATGAAGGTCTATGATAACATAGCATTTCCCCTGAAGGTGAAAAAATATCCGGAAAACGAAATCAAAGAGAGGGTCAAATGGGCAGCTGAGCTTCTCCAAATCGGGGAGCTCCTCGACCGCTATCCCGCCCAGCTCAGCGGAGGTCAGAGACAGCGTGTGGCCGTCGCAAGGGCCATCGTCGTTGAGCCTGAAGTTCTGCTCATGGACGAACCTTTAAGCAACCTTGACGCAAAGCTCAGGGTAACCATGAGGGCAGAGATAAAGAAGCTCCAGACAAAGCTCAAGGTCACGACGGTCTATGTCACCCATGATCAGGTCGAGGCCATGACGATGGGCGATAGAATCGCTGTAATGAACAAGGGGCATCTGCTACAGGTAGGGCCCCCAACAGAGGTATATTTGAAGCCGAAGTCAATATTCGTGGCAACCTTTATCGGAGCACCAGAGATGAATATGATAGAGGTTAGCGTTAAGGAAAGCGCTGAAGGAATTGTCATCGAAGGAGAAGGATTCAAATTACCCCTGCCTCCCGATCTGGGAGAACTGCTTAGGGATTACATTGACAAAACGGTTATTTTCGGAGTCCGGCCGGAGCACATGACCATAGAGGGAGTTTCAACCCTCGAACATGTCAGGAGGGCAGCAAAGATCGAAGGTGTTGTGGACTTCATAGAGGCCTTGGGCACGGATACGATAGTCCATACAATGATAGGCAACCGGTTAATCAAGATCAAGTTGCCTGGTCACATTCCCCTCCCGATTGGAGAAAAGGTTAAAATAGTAGTTGACTTGGACAATATCCATGTTTTTGACAGATCAACCGAAAAGGCAATAATCTGAGGGTGAGAGATGCGGGAGAGGGAACTCAGGGTACTTATGAAAGATCTAGGTCTGAATGAATATGAGGTAAGGGCGTATTTAACCCTGATAAAAAGGGGAGCCCTGACTGCAGGTGAGCTTGCAGCACTCTCAAAGGTTCCCCAGCCAAGGATATATGATGTCATCCAAAGTCTGATGACCAAGGGATTCGTAACGACAAGCGGAAGCAGGCCGAAGAAAGTTATTCCCGTGGAGCCGGCCAGAGTGCTGGATGCCATGAAGGAGAAATACGAAAGGAGAATCTCCATAGTCAGGGATGAGCTTGAAAAGCTTTATACCCCTGTCGAGGAAACAGGCACAGTCCTTGTTGTCAAGAGCAAGATAACCCTTGAGGACTACATCAGAAAAGCAATAAAAAACGCACGACTCCATCTCTCGATAGCGGCTCCCCTTTCTCTTATAGAAAAGTTTGAAGATGAGCTCAGGAAAAAACAGAAGCCTGAAATCCATATCTTTGCCTATGGAAATGGAAATGTGCCAAAAGTTGGCAGAACTGTCAAGATAAGAGAGGTTAGTGATCCGTTGATAGTTATTCAGGACAGGGAGCTTGGCATCTATGCACCCTATGATGCCCTGACAACGAGCGGTTCATCCCTCTATGGTTATGCCCTTATAATTGAGGATCAGAACCTTCTCTTCATGTTCGACCGCTACTTTTATCACGTCCTCTGGCCGACAGGGAAGACAGTTTATCATGAGGAACGCAGACTGGAGCTTCCCAAGGAATACCTCCGCATCAGGGAGCTCGTTGAGGACATAAAGAAATTCAACCTCGTGGGATACAAGGTGGAGGTGCTCGGGAAGTTCGTGAAAACCCGGAGAACGGCCCATCTCACAGGGAGGATAGCGGGCTTTTTCGAAAGTGAAGGGAAGGTCATATCGAACATAACCATTGAGACACCCGATGGTGAAAGATACGTCGTTGGAGGGTGGAACTCCTCACTTGAGGATGTTGAGGCCGAGAGGATAATACTGAGGGGCAGGTGATTCCATGAGAGAGCTGGCCATTGAGCTTATGAAAACCGCCATCGAAGCTGCTGATCCATACAAAGCTGTAAAGAATTCCCTGAGTGTTGGTAATGAATGGCTTGAGGTTTCAGGCAGGAAATTTCCGGTGAGAGGCAGGATTTATCTCCTCGCATTCGGAAAGGCGGCATGCGGGATGAGCAGGGCGGCCTTCGATGTGCTTGGAGGGAAGATAGCAGAGGCCGTTGTGGCGACCAAGCACGGCTATGCATCCGGCTGTCCGCCGGAAGCGGAGGTGATAGAGGCCGGTCATCCCCTTCCAGACGAGAACTCCCTCCTCGCAGGAAGGCTCGGTCTGGAGCTTGCCCGGAAGGTGAAGGAGGGGGATATCCTGCTCGTGATGATCTCCGGCGGCGGCTCCGCAATCTTCGAGCTGCCGGAGGAAGGAATAACACTGGACGAGCTGATTAAAACCAACGACCTGCTCCTGAGAAGCGGGGCCAAGATACATGAGATAAACACTGTGAGAAAGCACATCTCCCGGGTAAAGGGAGGGAAACTTGCCAAACAGGTGAAGGGAACCCTTGTGAGCCTGATTATCTCCGATGTCGTGGGTGACAACCTCGAAGCGATAGCCTCCGGCCCCACGGTGAATGACCCCACAACTTTTCAGGATGCCCATGAGATACTCACGCGCTACGGCCTCTGGGATAAGCTCCCAGGGAGCGTCAGGCAGCATATGGAGCTCGGACTCAGAGGAGAGAGGGAAGAAACGCTCAAGGAAAATCCTCCAAACGTCCACAACTTCATCATCGGAAGCGTTGAAAAGTCGTGCGTGGCCGTGAAGAAAAAGGCGGAAGAGCTTGGCCTTGAGGCCCACATACTGACAACGGTGATGGAAGGAGAGGCGAGGGAAGTCGGGACATTCCTCGGATGCATGATACAGGAAATTCATCGCAGGGACAGGCCTTTCAGAAAGCCCGCTGTTCTCATCATGGGTGGTGAAACCACCGTGAGCGTCGGGGATGCGAAGGGCCTCGGCGGGCCGGGTCAGGAGCTCGCGCTCAGCGTGGCGAGGAAGATTTCAGAGCTGAATGCTGCGGTGATCGCATTTGACACTGACGGAACGGACGGGCCCACGGATGCGGCAGGGGGTCTGGTCGACGGGTCTACACTGGAAAAGCTGGAAAAAGCGGGAGTTGACGTGGAGGAAGCCCTCAGGAACCACGATGCATACCACGCCCTCGAAAAGGCAGGTGCTCTCCTGAAAACCGGGCCCACAGGCACGAATGTAAATTCGATGGTTATAGGGATAGTTGGAGGGGAATGAGCCTCCTGTGTGTTTCAATTCCATCCGTTTTAACCTCTGATTTTCTTATCTCCCCTTTCAGTTCCTCAATGAAGCCTGCAAACTTCCCATCATCCGTAAGGATGCTGTAGCTCTCGGGGTACTCATCGCGCAGGAGTTCCTGAAACTCCCTTCCAGCGGCTCTGAGGTTGATAACCTCGAAGAAATAGTGGTCCGCAAGGCCCTTCGTGTTTTCAATTATGGCAGAAACGTCGGTTATCCCCGGGATTATTGGGCTGACAAAGACGTACGTTTTCAGACCGGCTTCTTTGAGCTCTCCGAGGGCGTTAACCCTCGCCTCGTGAACCGGTGTCAGCGGCTCAAAGAGCCTCTTCTCCCTTCCGGTGAAGCCGTTTATCGTGAGACCGACTTCGATTGAGCGGAACTCCCTGAAAAGGTCTATATCCCGGGTAACGAGCGGTGATTTGGTGAGTACGGAAAGCTCGTTCCTCTTGTCCATGTAGCGCAAAACCTTCCTCGTGAGCTTTAACTCGACCTCTATCGGCTGATAGGGGTCGCTCACAGTGGACATTGCAACGCTGCCCTCAACATGTCTCCTCGCAAGGTTCGGAGCATTCTCCTTCACCTCAACCCAGGTGCCCCACGGGCCGTAGTTCTTCCAGCGGCAGAGGAACTTTGCGTAGCAGTATTTACAGGCGAATGCACAGCCTGCGTACTGATTGACCGTGTAATCAACTCCGGGGATTCTGCTTCTTGTGTATAGTTGCCGTGCCCTGCGTCTTATAACCCTCAT
>JALSON010000054.1 GCA_026986455.1 Thermococcaceae archaeon
AAGTCGGTAAAAAATACGAGATACTTGTTCCGCCTGAGAAGGGCTTCGGAAAGCGCGATCCAAAGCTCATCAAGACCTTCACCCTCGGTCAGTTCAGGAGGCAGGGGCTCTACCCGTTCCCCGGAATGGATGTTGAGGTAACCACAGAAGGCGGGAAAAAACTCAAGGGCAGGGTTCTGAGCGTTTCGAGCGGCAGGGTCAGGGTCGACTTCAACCATCCGTTTGCCGGCAAGACGCTCCTCTACGAGGTCGAGATACTGGAAAAGATTGATGACCCGATAGAGAAGGTCAAGGGGCTTATAGAGCTCAGACTTCCAAGAATAGACCTTGACAAAGTCACGATTGAGGTTGGCGAGAAGGACGTCAAGGTTGTGTTCAAAGACCCTGAGATTGACAGAAACACCCTGATCCTCGGTGAGATACTCCTCGAAAGCGACCTCAAGTTCATAGGCTATGAAGAGGTGGAGTTCAAGCCGAGTGTTGAGGAGCTCCTCAGGCCGCCGGAGGCCGAGATGGAGCAGGAGGAAGGAGCTGCTGAAACGGAGGAAGTTAAGGAGCCGGGTGAAGAGGAAACTGCAGGGGAGCAGGAATCAAAGAGAGAAAATGCCGGGAGGAGCACCGAAACAGAAGAACCGGGAGAAGGGGAAGAGAGTGAGGACAGGCCCGTAAAGAGCACCAAGAAATCCAAGACCGTGAGGAAGAGGGCGGCAAGCAGAAAGCGGGAAGCAACCAGAAAGAAGAAAGAAGACGCGGGATGATGCCAAAACTTTTTATCTTTTTCCGGTTTAGTATTCTGCATGAGACTCCGGAAGAATCCGTGGGTGCTCTACGCACTCTCGCTGCTTTTCATTCCGCTTGCGTGGCGCAGGGGAAACAGCCTTTTTGAGTGGGCTGCTTATGAGGCCATCTTTTACATCATTCTGCCCCTCCTCCTCGCCCGTCTGCTCGGCTTCAAACCCGGGGAGCTCGGCTTTCAGCCCGGGAGGAAGGAGGGCTACAGATGGTTTGCAGTTTTTTTCCTGATCTCAATTCCGATAAGCCTTTACGGGACAACCGTCCCCTCCATGAAGAACTACTACCCCATATTCAGCTATTCCGGCTGGGGAGATTTCCTCCTCAAGGAGATTGTGGTCGGGGTAATGATGCTTTCCCATGAGGCATTCTACAGGGGAATTCTCCTGTTTCCCCTGGCCGAAAAAAACGAGTGGCTGGCGATTTTTGCCCAGGACATCCCCTATACGCTCGTCCATATCGGGAAGCCGGGCATCGAAATCCCCTACGCGTTCTTTGCGGGAATCCTCTTTGCCAAGATGGATTTAAAGGGTAGGAGCTTTCTCCCGAGCTTCCTGCTCCACTGGCTCGGCTCGGCGTTTTTTGATGTGCTATGCGTTCTGCTCTGAGCTTTCGAGCACTTTTTAAGAAGTTAGACAAATTATGTTTATGTCCGGAGTTGGTGCCTACAGTCGCGGACGGTTCTGGGAGGTGGACTTCCTGAGGGGAGTTGGCATATCCATGATGGTGGTCTCCAACTTCATCACCGACCTCCAGCTCTTTCTTGGATATTCGGGGCACAGGCTCTTCTGGAGCTTTTTTGCCGTGACCACCGCCTTTATATTTGTCTTCATATCTGGGCTTTCATTCTGGATAAGCTATTCCCGAACGGTTAAAAGAACCGTCCGCCCCTATCCCAAGTATCTTAGGCGATTTCTGAAGCTCTTCGGACTTGGAATTCTCATAACCCTCATAACGCACTTTTTCCTTAGGGGCATGACGGTGTACTTCGGCATACTCCATTTCCTCGGAACTGCGGGCATTATAGCAATCCCCTTCCATAGATTCGGAAGGTATAACCTTCTGTGGGCTCTGTTTTTTATAATTGGATCCCTGTGGGTGGGCCAGCTGCACGGCTCCATATGGCTCCTCCCGCTCGGCATCACCCCGAGGAGGTTTTATTCGCCCGATTATTTCCCTATATTCCCGTGGTTCGGCGTTTATCTCCTCGGACTTGCAGCCGGGAGCATGTTCTATCCAGCGGGCATGAGGAAGCTGGAGCTTAACATTCCCCGCAGCACCGCTATCTCCTTTCTCTGCTTTGCAGGCAGGCACACCCTCAAGATTTACCTGATTCATCAGCCTGTGCTGGTTGGTCTGCTGAGGCTGCTTTACGGTCCTCTTCCCGGCCTTCCGATTTAGCCTGCATCCTGACGGTGCCGTAGCCAACGAAGAGCACCTTATCCGGATCAAGGGCTTTAACAACCTCCTTTCTGTGAGTGATTATCACCGCCGTAATTCCAGCTTCCCGTATTATTCCGCTAACCTTCTTGGCCACGCGCATTGCTGTTAGAGCATCAAGATGGGCGGCGAACTCGTCCATGAGCAGCAGATTCGGCTTCTCCGCAAGCAGGGAGGCTATCTTGGCCCTTTCCTTCTGCCCTGTTGAAAGCTCGGAAAACTTCGCCCTGTAGAGCACGGCATCGCTCAGGCCGGAGCGGTTCAAAACCTCAACTGCGGCGTTTAAATCCCTGATTCTCCTGTAAACGTGCTCCAGTATGCTCTCACTCCCGAACTCCGGCTCGGATTCGCCCGGGATAAGTACCGAGACCCTAACATTTGCCGGTACTTCGATTTTTCCGCCTGTCGGCCTAAAGCGCTCCTCCCAGTAGCCCTTCGCAGCCCCGAGGATCAACCTCAGGAGGGTCGTCTTTCCGGCACCGCTCGCCCCAACGACCACGACAAGCTCCCCGGGCTTAATTTCAAAGTTTAAGTTCCTCAAAACAGGCCTCTGAATCACCCTGTGCCTGACTCCAAAAGCCTTCAAAAGCTCCTGAATCTCCTCCGGAAGGCCTTTTATATTAAGTTCGCTCTCAAAGACCTTGCTCACGTTTCTGAAGACTATCGAACCCTTTAACGGCTCAACCGTCCCATAACTCGGTCTCCAGAGCCTTCCATCCTCGGGAGCATGCGGGTCATCCCTTAAAAAGCGCTCCATGTACTCCCGGGCCTCTTCGCTTAGCGGATAAAATAGAACAGGCCTCCCGCTTGCCGTTTCCCAGAGGAACCTGAAGCCAACCTTTTCAAAGAAGGGATTGTAGCGAGCCATCTGGGCTATGGTCTCAACGATGTGCTTTCTCTTCCTCATCTCGGGAATTCTTCTCTCCTTAATCCACTCCAATGCAGCCCTAACGCTGAGCTGGCCGAGCCCATCGGAGCGGTAGTCCGGGTGGACAACAACCCTTGCAATTCTCGCTCCTGCGGTGTTGCTCTCCCTCAAGGCCTGCCACTTTGCTTTTTCCCAGAGCATTGAACGGGCAACCCTCCTGGGATATTTCTTCCTGAGCTCCTCATAAAGCTCCCTCATTATACGCTCGGGCCAGAATGCGGGGCGGAACCAGTCCTCCGAGAAGATCCTCTCACGTATGCTCCTCTCTATTTCGCCGTTGGGCAACCGTCTGTGCATCAGGGGAATCGGCGGGTCAACTCGGACGTATGCCAAAACCCTCGGCTCATATTCCTCCCTGTTCTCAAGCTCAAGGATTAGAAAGCGCGAGGCAGGGGTTGAACCCTTAATCTCCAGGATGTGGCTCTCGGCACCGCAGACCGGACAGGCCTGCTTTGTATTCGCCTCAAATATGTGCCCGTTTTTGCATCTCCAGAGCGCAACCTT
>JALSON010000055.1 GCA_026986455.1 Thermococcaceae archaeon
CTCTATAAAATAGCTCTTCTTGGGTATCAGCTCAATGCTCTCTGAATTCAAGTGCCTCATGGTAAAGCTCCTGAAATATTGCCCTCAGAGGGCTCGGTTTCCGAAAGGTTTATATAGGACTTTATTCTTAAAATAAAATGCAAATACTGCAAAACAAAGTTTAGGAGGTTGGGAAAATGGCTGAGTTACCAATTGCCCCGGTTGACAGGTTGATTAGAAAGGCCGGCGCTCCAAGAGTTAGTGAGGAAGCCGCCAAGGTTCTTGCCGAGCACCTTGAGGAGAAGGGCCTTGAAATCGCCAAGAAGGCAGTCGAGCTTGCCCACCACGCCG
This sequence comes from Thermococcaceae archaeon, assembly GCA_026986455.1. Classification (GTDB taxonomy): domain Archaea; phylum Methanobacteriota_B; class Thermococci; order Thermococcales; family Thermococcaceae; genus Thermococcus. The sequence continues at coordinate 331 of JALSON010000055.1, forward strand.
GCAGGAAGACCGTCAAGGCCGAAGACATCAAGCTCGCCATAAAGGCTTGATGCTGTAGTATATTTTTGCTCCTTGACTTTTCTATTTTGATATTTTTATTCTCCAAGCCCCGTCCTTCAGGGCGGAGCGTTCTATACTTTGACCCTCACACGGCGGGAGAGGTTTAAGTCCCTTTACCAGAGCTTTATTCTCTCAACATGGATTTTCGTGCCGTTAACCTCCATGATGGCAAAACCTGCACTCCCCATTCTCGGAAATGTTGGCGATCCCGGATTCAGGAGAACTATCCTCCTCCCGTGAAATATCCTGTCATCATGAAAATAACGGTGTGTGTGCCCGAAAATCAGCACATCCACCCCCATCTCAAGGGCCTTGTACCCGAGCACCTGAGCGTTCAGGCCGAGAAACTGATGTCCGTGAGTCATGCCGATCCTGATATCCCCCACATCAACTATCCTCTCCTCCGGGAGCTGCAGATGGTCAGCGTTTCCTCTGACTGCCATTACGGGGGCAATTTCGTTCAATCCCTCAAAAAGCTCTCTGGAGGTTATATCCCCGGCATGGAGTATCAGGTCTACACCTTCACCTTCAAATTTCTCAAAAAGGATAGAGGGGACATGCCGTGTTTTATCGCCGTGATGGGTATCACTAACAACTCCTATAATCATTGAGATACCTCAAAGTGGAATATTTATGTGAAGCTTATCCACGAGCTCCTTATACCTGTTCCTCACGGTAACCTCTGTTACGTGAGCGACCTCGGCAACTTCCCTCTGGGTTCTCTTTTCCCCCTCAAGCAGGCCAGCAACGTATAATGCCGCAGCTGCAAGACCCATCGGGCCCTTACCGCTTGTTATTCCGAGCTGGATTGCCTCGCTGAGGATTTTTTTAGCCCTGTTCTTTGTCGCCTGGCTCAGCGCAAGCTGATCCCCAAAGCGATCCACGTATTCCACGGGACTTGTTGGTTTGAGGTTTAACCCCAGTCCCCTTGCAAGGAAGCGGTAGCTCCTGCCGATATCCTTCTTGCTAACCTTTGAGACCCGTGCAATCTCCTCAAGGGTCCTCGGAATGCCCTCCATCCTGCAGGCGGCATAGAGAGCGGCTGAAACCATGCCCTCAATTGACCTGCCGCGGATGAGCTTCCTCATAACGGCCTTTCTGTACAGGGAAGCTGCGGCCTCTTTAACCCTCCTCGGCAGCCTCATCTGAGCAGCCATTCTGTCGAGCTCGCTCAGGGCAAACGCCAGATTGCGCTCGGCGGCGTCGTTTATCCGCATCCTGCGCTGCCACATCCTGAGCCTGCGCATCTTCGTCCTGTACATGCCCTTTATCTGATTGCCGTGGATGTCCCTGTCCCGCCAGTCAATATCGGTTGAGAGACCCTTATCGTGTATCATGAGGGTCATGGGTGCACCTGTTCTCGCCCTCTTGGCCTTTTGATCAGCATCAAAAGCCCTCCATTCGGGACCGGAGTCAATGGCGTTCTGCTCAAGAACATACCCGCAGTTTGCACAGACAAGCTCTCCCCTGCTGGGGTCATAAAACAGCTTATCCGAACCGCATATGGGACATATCTTTTTTTCAACCAAAAGCTCTCACCCCCTTCTCCTGGGGGCAGGGCGCTTTTTCTTGCCCTTCTTCGTGCTTTTCCTTCTTGGGCCTGATCTGGACTTCCTGACATCAACATAGAGGACTTCACCAACATAGCGTCCCGGATTTTTCACCTTCGGCTTGACGGCTATATAGGGAGTCCTCACAGGACCAAAAACATCCTTAACAGTGCCAACCACTGTGAGTTCCTTATCAATAACCCTGTCGTTTAACGATGGAACCCAATCCGAACGGAGAATCAGAAAACCCTGCTTGGCATAATGAGAAACTTTACCCAATCTTTTCATGGCCCCACCCCGATGGGATATCCTTTTAAAGCTTTCGTTTTTTCACTTATAAAGTTTTCGCTAATTTACGAAAGCTTTTTATTTTCCATGAACATAGAAATAAAGTTGAAGCAATAAATCCGGGTGAGGTCATGAAGTGCCTCGTGATGGGACATCTAACCAGGGATGTTATAATCAGAGGTTCAAAAATTGAGGAAAGAATCGGAGGGGGGGCATACTACTCAGCACTTGCACTGTCAAGATTCTGTTCTCCCGTAATCCTGACATCCGTCGGCCGGGATTTTCCGGAGAAATGGATCGAAGAACTTGAGGGCCATAATATAGAGGTCATCTCAATTCCCTCCGAAGAAACAACCGCCTATGAGCTGAGGTATTTTGACAGCAACACGAGAAAACTCAGGCTACTTTCGAGGGCAGAAGACCTTGAGGCGTTTCCTGAGGAGAAATATGATGTTGTCCTGCTGAATCCGGTTGCCGGCGAAATCCCCGGGGCGCTGGTGGAGCATGCCGGAGAGATGTTCCATCTTGTTTCCGCGGATGTTCAGGGCTTTATACGGGAGCCAAGAAAAGGGGAGGTCAGGCTCAGGGAGATAGATGCATCTTTCCTTAGGGGGATAAACGTGCTGCACTCCGACAGGGATGAGTTCTCCTATCTTGGCATGCTGAATCCCGCGGATGTTGAGGTTCTCCTAATCTCAGATGGCTCAAACTCGGGAACTGCTTATTACAATGGAAAATCTTACTCCTACTGGCCTGTTAAATTAGAGGTTCCCGAATCCACAGGGGCGGGTGATGTCTTCTTGGCATCGTTCGTGTATTTTTACAGGAAATGTCCCTTTATTCAGGCGCTCAAGAGGGCAAACGCATTTACTGCACTGTTTTTGAAGTACCGGCATTTTGAGTTCTCCATGGGAGAGGTAAATGATCTCGCAGCCGGCATTCTCGTTGAACGGAGTTCCGCTGTGTTTCCGCAGACTCACGGGCTATAAAGTTATAAAAACTCCATGCCTATTTTCACATGCCGATGATGAAACGTCAGCATGCTGAAATCTGATGAAACGGGACTTCACTGAGGTGGTAAATTTGGACAGATATGTTCTCCTCATTAAAGCTCCAAAGGGCTATGACATTGAGCCCGTAAAAGCCGGACTTAGGGAATTTATAGAAAAAAACTACCCGGAGCTTAAGGTTGAGGCACACAGATGCATAGGGCTCACCGCCGATATAGTGATCCTGTATAAGGGCGGCATCGTTCTGATAGAGCGGAAGCACGAGCCGTTTAAGGACTGCTGGGCCCTTCCCGGCGGGTTCGTTGAGTACGGTGAGATCATTGAGCAGGCGGCGCTGAGAGAGGCAAAGGAAGAGACTGGCCTTGATATAAAGCTGCTGAAGCTCATAGGCATTTACTCCGACCCCGGGAGAGACCCAAGGGGGCATACTGTTACGGCAGCCTTTCTGGCGGAGGGATACGGGGAACTGAAGGCGGGGGATGATGCGAGTGGGGCGAGGGTCTTTTCTTTCGATGAGCTGAGTGGGATAAAACTCGCATTTGACCACAGGAGGATTATTGAAGATGCTCTGAGGCTCGTTGGTGGTTGGGATGATTGAAGGGACGAAGTTTGGAAAAATCATTGTCCGGGGAAAGCCTTATGACCATGACATTGTGATCTATCCGAGTGGAAAAATCGAGATGAGGAAGAAGTGGATCAGCAAGAAAAAACATGGAACAAGCCATAAGCTTGATCCCGATGAGCTCAGGGAATACCTCGGGGAAGAATTCGACGTTCTGGTGGTGGGGACAGGCATGTACGGCATGCTCTCGCTCCTTCCGGAAAGTAGGGAACTCCTTGGGAACAGGGAGGTAATTGAGAAGCCCACACCTGAAGCGGTGCGTCTCTTCAATGAGCTAAGAAAGGAGAGTCCTTGGAATCTTCCATGTGACATGCTGATACAATGTCTTAGCTTATCCCCACCAGTATTCCGGTTATTACCAGACCGAGAGCGGCACTAACCATGTACCCGGCCGGTCTGCTCAAAATCAGAATGGGAGCACCTACAACCGCAAACAGAACTCCCACCAAGATGAAAATTGCTATTACATCCATCACACTCGTCTCCGGAATTCCAATCTCCTGCCCCTTGTAGCGGTAGAAGTAGTTCATTGCCGTCAGGGATGTCATCAGCGGAAGGATGAATGCGTGGGGTATCAGGTAGAGGGCCTGGCCGCCGTTGTAGTGATATGCCATGCCAACGACCGCAAACCCCGTGGCTGCCGGAATGGTGCTCATCGTCAGAGATTTGCTCAGTATGAATGTTTTCTTTGTCAGAGGGAGGGTTCTCAGGAAATCAATCTCCTTTCCGTCGATTTTTATAACCGGGTCTGCCCCTATTGATGAGAAC
>JALSON010000056.1 GCA_026986455.1 Thermococcaceae archaeon
CGTAATGAGCATTATAGAAAGTCTGGAGGGGGATAAGTGAGAAACACCCTTTATTACCTCTTGCTTGTATCTCTATCAATTGCGTTATATGCTCCAATCTTTCTCTCAAATGGATGGGTAATTGGACACGATGGCGCGGGTCATCTTTTTAAAATTCACAAGCTTATGGAGTGTGGCTGGAAGCCATGGATTGAGGACTGGTATGCTGGGTTTCCCCTGCTGAGATTTTATCCACCCGCGTCTTACATAGTTGCAGCGTTTTTTGGAAAGATTTTTGGAAATGAGGTAAGGGGATACGCTGCGACGCTGATGCTGACATCATTTATTGGAGCGGCATCCCTGCATATCTTTCTAAGGAAAACTGGAAGAGAGTCATATATTCCACCAGTTCTTTTTATACCCTCTCCATGGATTATTAGCGTGGCATATATTGAAGGAAACTTTCCTCGCGCCAACTCGATTTATCTAATGCCACTTTTCATGCTTTCAGTTCTGTTTATGGGGAATGAAAAGAGGGATGGCTACATCATAATGGCTGCCATGGCACTCTCAGCTGTAATGCTTTTCCACTACTCGGTGCTTATTCTTTTTGCACTGGTACCCGTTATCTTAATGTGGGAGAACATTAAAACACTTAACTTTGTAAGAAATCTGATAAAAGTCGGGGGGATCTGCCTTCTTTTGACAGGTTTTTGGTATATCCCATTTTTAATCGATGTAACATGGGTTCATTTCTGGAGCGTAACCCAGCATGAGTGGCTTTACAGGATATACAGCGTTCCTCCTGAGAGGTTTTTAGCACCTTCATTCCTTCCTATTCTTGTTTTAATCCTGCTTTTTTCAGTTTTGGCAACTTTGAGAGGAACTATCACAAAACGTGCACTTTTCTTGATTTTTGGTTTGATATACCTATCCACGGGATATTACTCCCCCACTCCCTGGCTCAACTCATTTCCCCTGCTCAGGCTGATTCCTCCCTACAGATGGCTCGATGCAGTTCCCTTCTTAGCGGCAGTTTTAGCTGGTGATGCATTGAGGAACATAAGCTCAATTTACAAGAAGCTGCTGATAGGGGCTATAGCAACGCTTCTTCTTAGCGAAGTTATTTTGACGAATTTTCCGACAGTTGGTAATCCCTCTCAGGAAACAATAGAGCTCGCACACTTCCTTAAAACTGAAAATTCTACCGGGTGGAGGTTTTTTATTGATGGTGGAACCTCTGAGCACAGTTATCTTCCAGCGCTCACCGGAAAACCAACTCTGAATGGATGGTATCATGAAGGAAATCCCGTGGATACACAGATGACAGGGATGATGTATCTGCTAAGCACTAAGAGCCCGGCATCTTCCCTGTATCTAAAGGCATATTCCGTTAAGTACTACATATCAAGTGATCCCAGCTGGAAACCTGATGGTTATCAGTCAGTGAAAAAAATAGGCAAATATAACATCTACAGGTCAAACGTAAGCTTTGTCAAGCCAGTCAATACACTTCTTGTTGGCAATTTTTACGAGCTTCCATTTGAATATGCGTACATGAAAAAGCTACCATCAAATTTAAGCGGCTTTAAGACGATTATATATGCACAGATACCATCAAAAGAGGACGAAGAAAAACTGCGAAAGTTCCTAAATAACGGGGGAGTTTTAATTTGGGTTCCCCAAAACAATGGCACACTGTTCGGCATAAGAGCAGAGCTTGCTGAAATCCACAATGATGAGCTGAGCTCAATGGAATTTAATGTTTCCCGGTTTGCCAGATTTTCGTATAAAAATAAACCTTGGTACGGACCACTCTTTGAAAGGGGAACGCCTCTTATCATGCATGGACGCAGGGTTCTACTTGGCTATTTGAAAACAGGCAATGGAAAAATATATCTTGTTGGGGCAAATCTGCTATACCATATCGCATACACAAACTCCAGCTATGAGCTTAGTGTGCTCCGGTCCCTTCTACCTGAAGGAGAGGAAGCATCTTACAGAATTATCAGATATGGAGATGGCACAATAACCCTAAAATTATCGGCTCAAGGAAGAACCGTCATAAGAGTTTCAGAGACATATTATCCGTATTGGAGAGCGTCCCTTGATGGAAAACCCGTGAACATTCTCCAAGATAAGAGAACAGGGCTTATTCTGGTGCCCATAGAGAATGGAACACACACTCTTATCCTTAAATTCAGGGATCCATTTGTTAGCCTTAGAACTTACTCAGCATTCTTTTGGTTTCTCATGACTGGCGCCTTGCTCACAGAGTTAAGGCGAGAAAAAGTTAAAATAAGGCTCAAAACTCCCTAAACTTAATTTCAAACTCAAGCTCCTTCTCTATTGGGAACAGAACGGTATAGCTCACCCCCTGCTGAATGAAGTCCCATCCGGCCTCGCTCTGGGAGAGCGTCTTTATCGGGAACTTCCAGACCCTTGCCTCTCTGCTCAGCTCTATCCCGATTTTTCCGATGCCGTAGGGGTCGTTCACTTCAAAGCTCTCGGCCTCAAATTCTCCCGGCTCCTCCATAACGCTGTGCACGGCCAGGTTTATCTCAACCCCGAAGAGCGCCTTCACAGGGCTTTTAACCCTGTAAGCCACCTCAAAGCCGTCATTAAGGAGTCTGAAATCCTTCTCGACCTTAGCCAGTTTGGAGTCCACCAGCCCGTCGCGCCACAGCCTCAGGCTTCCTCCGAGTTCAAACCGGTAGGGCTGGTTTATGAAGTCCCCGAGCTCTCTGTAGTGCACGAGACGGTAGCCGTCAAGCCCTGCATCCGGGCTCAGGAAGTGATCCTGGAGGATTGCCCTCAGCTGCCAGTCGTATGCTAATTCGCGCTTTATCTCCTCCGGAATGCTCCTCCCGACCTCGTGTATGCTCGCAACGCCGTCCCCGGATCCTTCCGAAGGGGTAGCGGCCTCAGGAACATCGTGGTAGTGCTCCCACCTCCTCGCCAGGACATCGTTGTAGTTTACCGCTTTTTTCTTTGAGCTGAACTCAAAAAGTGCTCCGCCGTAGGAGGGCTTGAAGACAGCGTAGAAGCCTTCATTCTCCACAAAGACCTCCTCCCTGCCGTCAAAATCAATGTCCCTCACAAAGCTCCCGGTGGAAATGAAGCTGTTGGCCCTGATTATGTTCTCCCATACCTTCCTGCGCAGATGCGGGAGATAAACACCGCCGAAGACCCCGTGCCAGTATGCATCGTTGCACTGGGCCCTTAGCAGGAATTTCCTCGCCTCAGGATTGTCCCTCACGAGCTTGCTAACCATCAGCATCCTCTTGTGCATGTAGTTGCTCTCGGGGTACTTGAAGAAGAAGTTCTTCCAGATGCCACCGCGCACAAAAACACGGTATTTCTCAAACTGCCCCTGCTCCTTCAGCTTCTCAACGAATTCAACGAAGAGCTTTGCCTGCCGCGCGGGGAGGGACCATTCGCTCATCTCGAAGTAGGAGGCTATGGGCAGGTATACAAGCCCCTTAGGTTTGAAGTTTGAGAGATACTCGCTGTATGTCATGAGGTTAATCTTCTCATTACCCGTTACGGCCTCGAAAAAGCTCCTGAGCCAGCCCTTTTCATAGACCCACTCATACGTCCCGGGCCAGACACCGAACTTCTCACCATCATCATGAAAGACGGCGACCTTTGAGGGGTCATCATCCGTGAGGGCCTCAAGGTACTCAACGGTCTTTTCCACGGGCCGGAAGGGAATCAAATATCTCAGCTTCTCATCTATCGGAAAGACCGCTATGACCTCACCGCCGTCCTCGGTGTAGTACGGCCAGTAGAGCTCCTCCTTGCTGAGGCCGGCGCTCATGAAGTGGTAGTCATCGACTATGACGTATTCTATTCCGGCCTGACGGAGGCTCTTCACAAGCTCCGGCTGCCATACGCGCTCCGTCAGCCAGACGCCCTTCGCATCATACCCGAGCTTTTTTGCAAACTCCTTTAAAAGCCTGATCTGCTCGATTCTGTCCTCCTTGGGAATCGCAGCTAAGACCGGCTCATAAAAACCCGCCACGACAATCTCAAGCTGCCCCTTCCTCACAAGGGAGCGGAGAAGATCAATATATTCCGGTTTGTTCCCCTCAAGCCATTCAAGGAGGGGGCCGCTTATATGAACCGAAACCTTCATACCGGGATAATCTTCGAGAATCTCCATAAACGGGCGATATGAGTGCTCATAGGCACTTTCAAACACCCATCCAAAGTTCCCCA
>JALSON010000057.1 GCA_026986455.1 Thermococcaceae archaeon
CCATGGAACATCCGGGTTCCGCTGAGAATGTATTCGGTTAGGTTAACTGTATAGCTCAGAGCGTTCTGAAAATAGCGCCTCCATTTTTCCTTCCGTATGTTCCTCCTTTCGCTCCTGCTGTGTTCAAGGGCTTTTTCGCTTACTTCAAGGAAAATCACCCTGGAAAATCTTTCAAGACTCCTCCCAAGTTCCTCCAGCTCATTCTCCTTTTGGAGGAGGACTGCCAGCTCCGGCCTCAAAAGTTCGGCTTTCAGCCTTTTCAGGTCTTCTCCCGCATTCTCCACATAGCCTGTGGTGTCGATTATTACGAAGTGCGCAAGCCTCTCACCGATTTCCGCAAGCCTCTTAACGCCCGCAATAACCTCGCCGAAATGTGCATCAGGTGTAATGCTGCCCACGAAGTAATGCTTTAATGCCCTGAGCTTGCTGGGGGATTCAAACGGAAGTTCCGCCAGGGCAAGGCTCACCGTTGCAGGGGGAAGAATGCTCTTCTGCCCGACATCGCTGTCCACCAGTGCCACCCTGAAGCCCGTGGAAACCAGTCTGTTGGCTAAGAAAGTCACAAGCGTGGTTTTGCCGCTGTCGGTTCCCCCGATAACCATAATCTTCGCCGGCCTATCCAGCTGACCTATAATTTTGAGGAGCTCCCTTCTGTCCCCGGGCACGTCATCTGTGTATTTTGCCTTGTTCATCAAATTGCATTATCCCCAAGAAATTAAAAAATTAACTTGGGAAAGGTTTATAAAACTAAAAGAAATGCTACATTTTGGTGTCTCAATTTCCTTTAAAAAATTCAGAGTCTGTATTTAAATCTGTCAAACAATTTTTGATTAAAAGAGGAGGGGAGTGAAATATGAACGGAAGAACGTCACTCACAAACAGACAGATTGAACTCCTGAGAAAACTCTACAAGGAAGGAAAGACGATCGAGGTCCACACGGTGGAAAAGACCCAGGATGAGCTTGCTGAGGAACTCGGAATAACCAGACAGGCTTTGAGCAATCACCTTAAGGTTCTCAAGGAGTTTGGCTATATCAGAACCGGCAGGGGTTTCATTGACCTCACGGACAGGGCTCTTGAGCTTCTCGGGGAAAAGAAAGGCGATGTCTTTGTCTTTGTAAGGATTGAGCCCACAAAGAGAAAGCATGTTTATGAGGCAATCAAGAAGCTGAAAGTCAAAAGGGTTTATCGGGTTACCGGTGATATAGACCTCATAGTTGAGGCGGATAAGACGAGGCTCGATGAGATTCTTGAGGAGATAGCCTCTCTTGAGGGGGTCAGGGAAACAATCACCCATGTCGTTCTTGAGGTTCTCTGAGCCTCTCTTCTATAACCTTTTTGAGTTCATCTATATTCGTTCCAAACTTTGCGGAGATGGGTATGAACACCTCCCTGTAATCCGCCCATGTTCCATTCAGGCCGAACTTTTCTATCAGCCTGTTGATAGTGGCCCCGACATTTCTCATCTTGTCCAGCTTGTTGACTGCAACAATCGTGGGTATCCCCAGCTCGCGCAGGAACTGGAAGAACTCCACGTCGATGGGAATCTCCCCCCTCCTCTCCCATCTTTCTATTATCTCAAGAGCGCTCTTCCCGTCAATTACGAGGATTGCGAGATCAATATCATCTGCATTTTCCTCGATGAAGCGCACTGTCTCGGTCTTTATCTTTTCCTGAACCCTTTTTGGAAGCCCGCTCATGAATCCGAATCCCGGCATGTCGACTATTTTCCTGTTTCTCCAGATGACCTCCACAGGCTTTCTCGTAACTCCCGGTCTTTTCCCTCTCTTCACGTCTTTACCCGTGAGCCTGTATATGAGCGTGCTCTTGCCAACGTTTGATCTTCCCACAAAGATTATCATTTTTCCTCCCAGAATTTCAGGAATTTCCACCTTTATAAAGGTTTAAGAGGATGCTGCCATCTATGTGTTATAACCCCATACAAACCAAAAAGACTTAAGTATCTGGATGGCTATTATTTTTGGTGGTGTTTATGGATGAGGCTACTCAGAAGGCTAGGGGAAATCAGCTTATAAACAAGTTCGTGATTTCCCTGACGGACGGAAGGATTCTCGGCTACGTAACCGACATCAATGTTGAGGTTGAGGAGGATCAGTTCTACTTCATACTGAAGATACGCATACTTGAGAACCTCAGCAAGGGAGGCGAGTTTCACCAGGGCATGTTCTCAAATGAGAGAAAGCTGAGGATAAAGCCGAGCGATATAGTGAATGTGGGTCCGGATGCGATAATCCTTGGGGAGGGTAAGGTTCCACCCCTGAAGGAAATTGAGAGGTTGCATGCTATAGCTGAGGAGTACAACACCCTTGTAAGGGAAATTGAGGCCAAAGAAAAGATGATTAAGGATCTGAAGGATGAAAACTACAGGCTCACCAGACAGATTGATGAGCTGAACAGGGAGCTCAGGAAGCTGCAGGTGATGAAAGAGGACTTTGAGCACCTCAAAGAGCAGCTTATAAAACAGGAGGGACAGCTTGAGATGGCCAGGGAGTACATCAAGCTCCTCGAAGGTCTGAGGCATGATGTTGATGTCATAAAGGAGGATGTCGAGAATCTTACCAAGGGATACCTTGAGGAAGCTGTCAGGACAATAATAAACGAAGAACTAAATGCGAGGGGACTTAAGAAAACCTTCCTTTAACCGAATATTGAGGCTCCAAAGACATTCAGGAGGATCTCAACCGCAACGAAGATGAGCACTATTGCTATGGCCCCTTTCGGGCTTATCTTTATCGCTCTCGTGTCCTCATCAAAGAATCTCATCAAACCGGCACCTGTCGGAGGGAGTGTCGTTTTTTCTCTCGCCATTTTTTCACCTCTCATCAATGAATGCCTGCAGGGATATAAAAAAGTTTTGATTGGGTACCCCTCCACAGAATTTGCTGATTATATTGTATTGTATTTGCTTTGTAAATATCAAATTATTTTGGCGAAAATGTTTATATATAATAAGCATGATCTTAAATACAGTAATTCTGCATGGGTGAATCCAAATCGGAGCGTCCGAAATTCAGCGGCCTTTTCACCCAGCGGCGCCCCATTCAGACATTCGATGTGGAATATATTGCATACGTGGAGGTGTTCCGATGCCAACATATCACATAACCCACCGCTGGTCGGATGAAGAAGCATTGGATGCAATGCGGGAAGCGGCTGACTTCTTTACAAAGGTTGATCTGCCTGAAGGTGTCGAGTTCTTGGCTTCCTACAACTTCGATGGGGGATGTCATGTCCTCTGGAAAGCTCCGAGCAAGGAAGTCCTTCTTGGATTGTTGGAGGGGATTGATGTGCCCACCTTCAGGAAGAACATGGAGATAACTGAGGTCATTCAGAGCTATCCACCGACAATAGAGTACATCATCCGGCTGTGGTACTAGATATATCGCCTGGGAAAGGGATGATTCCCTTTTTCCTTTTGCTTCTGTTTCTGTTGGGATAAGCTCAATAATGGGTCAAAAGAGGTGGGCAGGAGGCACTTCAGTTATCCTGCTACTTTCCATGGGAAACTTTTTAAAGGCTGAATCACAGCGCTCACTGGATAAGGGTTACCCCAATGAATCCCGCTAATGACAGAGGAGGTGGGAGGAAATGGCTACATTCAAGCTTGTGATTTCCAATCCAAGGAGCGGAATTGCAAAGCAGGTTGAGATAAGCGGCGATGAAGCCGAGAGGCTCATAGGAAGGAGAATCGGTGAGGAAGTTTCAGCCAAAGAGCTCGGTCTGAACCTCTCCGAGATATTCGGGGAAGAGATTCCTGCCGATGCAAGGCTCAAAATAACCGGCGGGACTGACAAGGACGGCTTTCCGATGAGGCCGGACGTCCACGGGCCAAGAAGGGTTAAAATCCTCGTCTCCAGAGGGCCAGGATTCAGGCCCAAGGAGAGGGGCGAGAGGAGAAAGAAAACCGTCCGTGGAAACGTTATCAGCCCCGATATCGCCCAGATAAACCTTAAAGTAGTTTTCTGAGGGCTCTGCCCTCTTTTAATAATGTTGAGCCGGTTTTTCTTCCGCACTTCCCGCCATAGGGTAAAGCTTAATAAATGCTCCATCTCTCTAATCTTAGAGAGGTGAGAATCATGAAGAAGAAAAAATTCGGGCAGGCTGAGGTTAATATCGGTATGGTCGGTCATGTTGATCACGGTAAAACCACACTGACGAGAGCTTTAACCGGTATCTGGACTGACACCCACAGCGAGGAGCTGAGGAGGGGCATAACAATCAAGATAGGCTTTGCCGATGCGGAGATAAGAAAATGTCCGCAGTGCGGGAAGTATTCGAACTCCCCTGTATGCCCATACTGTAATGCCAAGACCGAGTTCGAGAGGAGGGTTTCCTTCATAGATGCCCCCGGCCACGAGGCGCTGATGACGACTATGCTGGCTGGAGCCGCTCTCATGGACGGTGCCGTCTTGGTTATAGCGGCCAACGAGGGGGTAATGCCCCAGACGAGGGAGCACCTCATGGCTTTGCAGATAGTCGGCAACAGGAACATCATAA
>JALSON010000058.1 GCA_026986455.1 Thermococcaceae archaeon
CGGGATCAGCCTCTCAATTCCTATTGCAAACCCCGTTGCAGGCGTTGGTTTTCCGCCGAAGACCTCAATGAGGTTGTCGTATCTCCCGCCGCCTCCTATCGAGCCTATTCCAAGCTCGTTGGGCGCTATGGCCTCAAAAACTATGCTCGTGTAGTAGTCAAAGCCCCTCGCAATCCCAAAGTCTATCAGGGCATAATCATAAACCCCGTAGGCTTTGAGCAGTTCAAACAGCTCCTCAATCCTTTTCAGCTCTTCTTTTGCCGCTTCACCCGTAAAAAGCTCACGGGCATTCGGCAGAACCTCATCGGGTTTTCCTTTCAGTTCAATGAGGAACAGAACTTTTTCCACCGCATCGTCGTTCAATCCGAAGTCCCTGAGCGAGGCAATGAACTCCTCTCTGCTCATTTTGTCCTTCTTATCCACCAGACGCATCAGGCCAACATCATCCTTGACGCCGAGCATTTTGGCAAACTCATCGAGGAGGAGCCTGTCCCCTATGTTGACCGTGAAGTCCTTCAGGCCGGTGGCGAGGTAGCTCTCAACCATGAGGGCTATAACCTCAGCGTCGGCTTCAACATTTGGCGAGCCTATGAGCTCGACCCCAGCCTGCCAGAACTCCCTGAGACGGCCGCTCTGGGGCTCCTCATAGCGGAACATGTTTGCCATGTAGTACCACTTCACGGGCTTTGGGGCGTTCTGGAACTGGTTGACAAAGAGGCGGGCGACGCTTGACGTGAGGTCGGGCCTGAGGGAAACCTCCCTTCCTCCCTTATCCCTGAAAGCGTAGAGCTGATTGACAACCTCCTCACCGCTCCTGAGCTGAAACAGCCGGGTGTATTCAAACGTTGGGGTTAGAATCTCGCTGAAGCCATACAGCTCGAAAACTTCCCTGATTCTCTCGAAGACATACCTTCGCTTTGCCATCTGTTCCGGAAGCAGGTCTCTCGTCCCTTTAACTCTCTCAATCTTTCCCATTCTCTCCACCTAAGCTTAAAATATTGGGTGGGTTTATAGGTTTTCCGCATGGAGCATGGAGAGGTATATTCCCGCAGCACCCTGAACCATCATCTGGGCACCTATGGCCATCGTGAAGAGCCCTATGATCCTTATGAAGACCCCGAGGGTCGTCTTTCTGACGTTCTTCATGGCATAGAGCGCTGTGGCCATCACCATGGCTGTCAGGAGAATCGCGATGAAGATTGCAGCCGTGGAAACAGCCATCCCATACTCAGCCGTCAGCGTTATAGCCGTCGTTATCGCGGCCGGCCCCGCTATCAAAGGGGTGGCAACCGGAACAGCGGCCAGGGCAAGTATGTTCTTCTCCTTTTTCAGCGTTACTATTCCACCGCTTTCCAGAGCTTCGAGACCTATCTTAAACAACACGAAGCCCCCTGCGACGCGGAGGGCGTTCAGGTCTATGTGGAAAATCTCCTGCAAGATTATCTTGCCAGTGAGAGCGAAGAGAACGAGGAGAATGAAGCCTATCATGTTTGCCCTCACTATGAGGGTCTTTATGTCCTCTATGTGAAAGTCCTCCCTGAGAAGGCTAACCAGAAGTATCTTATCACTCGGATCTATCATAATGAGCATCAACAGGGCCGAGCTGAGTATTTCAGCCATCATCAGTTCCTGGAAATGAAGGGGACTTTATAAATTTATGGAATGCCCAAGGGAGGAGTCAGCCAATCCCGGTGTATAACCACTTCAGGAGGGGAGGCGTTATGAGGGTGGTGGTGAAGACCATCAGTATCGCCACCGTGAGGGCATCGGCCCCTATGGATCCGCTTGCCATGGCAACAGCGAGCATGGCAAGCTCAACTCCAAGCCTCGGTATCATCCCGACCCCTATCCTCAGGGAGGCCTTTCTGTCAAAGCCGCTTATACTGGCACCGAAACCGCACCCTATTATCTTGCTCACTATGGCTGCGATTGTGTAGAGAACCGCAAAGAGGCCGGCATGGATGATGTAGTCAAGCTCAATCCTCATACCCACCTCAACAAAGAAGAGGGGTATGAAGAGCGAATATCCGATAACATTGAACAGGAAAGCATTGAAAAGGTTTAAATAGTTGTATGTTTTAATACTTAATGGTGGGAGCGTGGGAGTCATAACCGTCTCCGTTGATGACAAGGTTGAAGAGAAGTTTAGAAGGCTCGTGGCAGAGAAGTACGGACGAATTAGAGGGGCGCTAGGAGTTGCGGTAACTGAAGCAATGAAGCTGTGGATTGAAACAGTCGAACGGGAGAAGAAATGAAGCGGGCAATAAAGGTTAAACTTCAGCCCTCAAAAGCTCAAGAGGAAATTCTCTTCGAATTAGCTCACGCAACAGCAGTAATCTGGAACAGGCTTAACTACCAGCGTTTAAAACAGTTCAAAGAATTCGGCAAAATCGACTTTGGAACAACAGAAAAAGAAGCTTATCACGAGTTCAAGAACTGGATTGGTGGCTCGACAGTTCAACAATTAGCCAGAAAGAACGCAGAAGCATGGCGGGGCTTTTTCCAGCTCAGTAAGAAGAAAAAGAATGGCGAACTGCCCGAATGGTTCAAGCCAAAACCTCCAAAGTTTATTAAAGGCAGAAAACTCTTCGTTATTCCGCTCAGAAACGACCAGTATCGGATTAGGGGAAACATCATCGAGTTGAGAAGACTCGGTAAGTTCAGAAAGCTTGAAGTTCAATTCAAAGGCAGAATCCACTTTAAGGGCAAGCAAGGACGCTTGGAAATCACTTACGACCCCGTAAAGCGGAAATGGTAGGCTCACATCAGCATTACCGTTGTGGAAAAACTCGAAAGTGGGGAGTGGGTTAAGCTTCCAAGAGCACCAAAGGGAAATCTCTCCGCTGGCATTGACTTGGGAGTGAACAACTTAATGGCCGTTTACGTTGAAAACGGCAAAAGCTTCCTCGTGAACGGGAGGCCACTCAAGAGCATTGACTTTTACTGGCAAAAGAGGATTGCTGAATACCAGTCAAAAACTCAACAAGTCAGGCTGTAAAAAGAGCAGGAAGCTTAAAAGAATGCACGCTAAAGCCAAACTTCAGGCTAAACACTACATTAACTCTGCTGTAAGGCAGACTGTTAGAAGGCTTTACGAGCTGGGAGTTTCTAAGATTGTGGTCGGGTATCCTAAAGGCATTGCAAGGAACTCTGATAAGGGTAAAAAGCAGAATTTCCTCCTCTCTCACGTCTGGCGGTTTAATTACGTCATCAAGCGTTTAAAGGAAGTTGCTGAAGAGTATGGTATTGTCGTTAAGCTTGTCGGTGAGGCTTTCACTTCGCAAACCTGTCCCCTCTGCGGCCAACGCCATTCGAACGGTAGAATCTTTAGAGGTTTGTTTAAGTGCTGTAGAGAGGGTGTTGTTATGAACGCTGATTTAGTTGGAGCGTTCAACATTTTGCGTAAAGTGAAAACCATAACTCCGAGCCTTCCGGCCTTATCGGGAGGTAGGGGTAACTGGCCGAATGCCCGGCCAGAGGGGTCGAAACCCTCCTATTGGGTTTGAATGAGACCCCTCAAACCTCCCCACCGCAAAGGGGAGGAGGTCAGGTGGTCGAATATCTGCTTTTTCTGGTGGCTCTGCCCGAGGGCAAGGCCCGTCAGGTAAGCTCCGAGAATGGAGGCGAGGTTGAGATGCTCGGCCAGATATGCAAATAGCATCAGAAATACGAGGGCGAATGCTGTGGTTGCCTCCGGGAGGTCTATCCTCGATATTCTCCTGAACGTAATCTCGGCCAATTTTGGTCCGAAATACAGAAAGACGAGAAGAAATCCGCTGACCTCAAGGAGAATCTCGGTTATGGCGGTGTATTCAACGTTTCCCCCTCTTACGATGGAGAGCGCTATCGTGAGGATGAGTATTCCGAGGACATCATCGACCACGGCAGCCGCAAGAATCGTCGTGCCCTCCCGCGTATTCAGCTTCCTCATCTCCATGAGAACCTTGACGGTTATGCTAACGCTCGTTGGTGTCATTATCGCTCCGTAGAGGACAGCCTCATGGATTTCGACAAAGGGATAAGCGACCAGAAATCCCATCAGGAAAGCCACGGCAACTCCAATGCCCGCAACCACAATGCTCGGCCTTCCAACACGCCTGAACTCCTCCATATCGCTCTCAAGGCCAGCCAGAAATAGAAGGAGGAGAACACCGAGATTTGAGAATTCCCGGATTACCGGATTCGTCTCGAAGAATATGCCTATCAGGAGCCCCCCGATTATCTGGCCAAGAACCACCGGCTGGCCAGCTTTTTCAAACAGATAACCGAGCAGCTTGGCGGTTGCGAGCATGAGGGCGATGAAGAGGAGTATCTCCATATCACTCCCTCGAAAAGGCCCATTTAAGAAGGAACGGGGTTACAAGCGTCGTTATGACGACCATGGTAACCGGAATCGAGAATACCCCCCTGTCAAAGACCCCCTCATTGAGGGCAACGTTGGCCATGATGAGGGCGACCTCCATTCTCGGTATCATGCCAACACCGACCTGAAGGGCTTCAACCGGCCT
>JALSON010000059.1 GCA_026986455.1 Thermococcaceae archaeon
TAGAAGAGGAAATCATTTCAGGAGCTTCACAAACTCCCTCATCCATGCATAGAGGTCGCCCGGATGCCTTGAGCTAACCCAGTTCCCATCGATCACAACTTCCGCATCCACGTACTCGGCTCCCGCGTTGACCACATCGTCCTTAATCGTGATGACGCTCGTGCCCCTCCTTCCCTTCAGCACCCCTGCTGAGATCAGTATCTGAGGGCCATGGCATATGCTTGCAACCGGCTTTCCATCAAGAAACATCTTTCTGGTTATCTCAACGGCCTTCTCATTCAGCCTGACCCTCTCGGGGGCTTTTCCCCCGGGAAGAACGAGGGCGTCGAATCCCTCCGGGTCGACCTCATCAAAGCTCAGGTCGACCTTAACCGTGTAGCCGTGCTTGCCCCTTATTCTCCCCCTCTCAAAGCTGGCAACGTAGACCTCATGGCCTTCCTCCTTCAGCCTGTGGAGAGGGTATATAAGCTCCAGATCCTCAAAGTCGTCCGCACTCAAAAACAGCACCTTCATGCAATCACCTCCATATCAACGTGAAATTAGAGAAGGATGTTTATAAGCATTTTTGGACAAAAATGGAGAGTTAAAGGGGAAGCTCTGTTGTTTCTTTATGAACTTTTAGAACCACCATGGTATGGGTTGCAACAACACCTTCAATCTCGCCTATGGTATCGAGGAATTCGTTGAGTTCCTCGCTGTTTTTTGTCCTTATCTTAACAAGCATATCGTAATCCCCCGTGGTTTCGTATATCTCCACGATCTGGGGGTACTTCCTCAGCTCAGAAGCCACGTGGGAGTATTTTCCCGCCTTGGATTTTATCAGGATAAATGCGAGAAGCGTGAAGCCGAGCGCATCTGGATCAAGGATAACGGTGAACTTCCTGATTATTCCATGCTCCTTGAGCTTTTTTATCCTCTCATAGACGGTGGATTCTGCAAGGCCAACTTCCTTTGATATTTCCCTGAGCGGAGTCCTGCTGTTCTTCTGAAGGATTGTGAGTATTTTCCTGTCAATATCATCCAAATTTGCCCGCATGATGCTCACCCATAAAAAATTTTCGAAATAGTATATAAATTTGCCGATAGGAGTTAGCATGCTATCAGGAACTGGTAGCTTATCCTCCTTTGCGGTATATAAAAATTCACCCCAACGGCATTGCCCCTTCGCGTTTTTGGCCCGGGGAATTTTCACTGCCCTTTCAATGCAATATCAAGCTAACAGCATAACCTCTTAAACCATACTTTTATAAAACCCCCATCATTCTTTATTTCAGGGTTCTCGGGAGGGATTTCAATGCCGACCAACGTTACGGCGGAGTACCTCGCGGCGGAAGAGGAGTACAGAAATGCCAGAACCATTCCTGAAAAGATAAGGGCACTCGAAAAGATGTATGCCACAGTTCCGAAGCACAAAGGGACAGAAAAGCTGAGGCTCCAGATAAAGAGAAAGCTCTCGGAGCTCAGGAAGGAGCTTGAAAAGCAGCAGGCCCAGAAAAAAGGAGGAGGCTACTCGTTCAGTGTGAGGAAGGAAGGGGCCGCGCAGATTGTCTTAGTGGGGTTTCCAAATGTCGGCAAATCCTCCCTCCTGACAAAGCTAACCAATGCCGATGTGGATATAGCAAACTATCCCTTCACGACGGTTGAGCCGATTCCGGGAATGATGCACCATAAAGACGTCCAGATCCAGCTTGTGGAGGTTCCGGGCCTTGTTGAGGGCGCTGCTTTGGGAAAGGGGATGGGAACACAGCTTCTGAGCGTTATACGAAATGCCGATGCAATAGCCATAGTCGTTGACCTCTCGGAGAATCCCCTCAGACAGATGGAAATTCTGCTCAAGGAGTTCGAGAGGGCAGGGATAAAGGTCAACAAGAGAAAGCCGAAGATAGAGATAAAAAGGATGCCCTCAGGAGGAATCATAATCAACGGCCAGGAGAACATAAAAGGCGAGCTGAGCGAGATTATGAGAATGCTAAGGGAGGAGAGAATACACTCGGCGGAGATAACGGTTAAAGAGCCGGTAACGCTTGAGGACTTTTCGGATGTCCTTGACGAGAGCCTCGTCTGGAAAAGGGCCATAATCATCGCCAACAAGGGCGACGCTCCGGGAAGCAGGGAGAATTACGAGAGGTTGGTTAAAGCCTACGGGGAGAAGTTCAGGATAATCCCTGTTTCAGTCAAAATCGGGGCAAACCTTGAGAGGGTAAAAGAGGCGCTCTATGAGCTGGCGGGGATAATAAGGGTTTTCACCAAGAGCCCCGGAGAGGAGCCGGCATATCCACCCATTCCAATGAAAAAGGGTTCAACTGTGCTGGATGTCGCGAAAAAAGTGCATAAAGAGTTTGCAAAGAATTTCAGGTATGCAAGGGTCTGGGGGAGGAGTGTAAAGTTCCCGGGCCAGAGGGTCGGGGCGGATCACGTGCTTGAGGATGGAGATATAGTTGAGATACACATTCGCTAACGGCAGACCCGGCACTTCCTTCCGTCTTTGCCGGCAAGCTCTCCGAGCCCGAATTTTTCTCCCGTCAGACTGTCCATCACGTATTTCTCGCCCTCCTCCTCAAATATCCAGAAGACCTTGTAGGCTTGGGCGTCACGAACTACCTCTATCCTTGGAAGCCACCATGAAACAACCCTCGAATTCCCCCATATTATTGCACTTTCAAAGGCTTTCCTCCTGGCCTCCTCATAATCAGCGAGGGGCTTCATCACCTGTCTCTCATCGACATCCCACTCATAGAGGTCTATAAACCCGTCACCCCTCTCCGCTCCGAGGCGATACAGATCAACGTAAGCGAAGTAATCAAAAACCCTGTCGCTCCTTCCGAGGCGCCTGTAGAACAGCTTAAGATGGAATATGTGGTAGGGATACAGAACGAACTTCCCGGGCACATCTGGTTTGAATATTGTCCTCATGACCTTAATCCTCACCGTTTTATCACCTTATTCCACGTTGACTGCAGGAAATTATAAGGATTATGCATGAATTTTTGTTCAAATTAGTGGAACATTTTGGTTCAGAAATGACATGTTTTCGCCAATAACTTTATATTGGTAAAGTAACATAATGTAAATTGCTGTACTCCAGTCTGCTTAAGTGTATGGAGGTGCAATGAAATGGGCCTTAGTGGTGCAGCTTGGGCAACCCTGCTTGTTCCAACATTTTTGGGGATACTGACAATGTTTCTCTATGGGTTTTGGGACAGAATAACGGGCAAGGAGTATTACGTCGATGACGAGATTTTAGCCTACGATGAAGACCTTATTGAAGCACTGAAGAAGGAGGGTAAGGTATGAACCCCGGGATACTCTTCGGATTTCTGGTCTACCTCGCCCTTCTGGCATACATCGGCTGGTGGGCCAACAGATACACCAAAACTGAAGACCAGTATTTCGTCGGAGGCAGGAGGGTTCACGTTTTAGCGGCAACCCTGAGTGATAAGGCCAGCGACTTCTCCGGCTGGCTCATGCTGGGCTACCCCGGCAGTGCTTTCAAAGCCGGGCTTGGAGCCTTCTGGGCCGCAATCGGCTGTCTCTTCGGAACCTTGGCGGATTATGTCCTCATAGGGCCGAGACTCAGAATCTACGCGGGTAAGTTCAGGGCAATAACCGTTCCCGACTACCTCGAAGCAAGGCTCAAGGACGACACCAAGCTGATAAGAATTCTGAGCGCACTGATTATAATAATCTTCATGACCGCCTATGTTGCTGCCCAGTTCACAGCCGGAGGAAAGACCTTTGCAGAGGGCTTTGGAATCAGCGACAACGCTGGCATAATCCTGACCGTCATAATACTGACGGCCTATGTTATCACCGGTGGCTTCTTTGCCGTCGTCTGGACGGATGTCGTTCAGGCGGGCTTCATGCTCCTTACCCTCCTCATAGTTCCGTTCCTTGCCCTCTCAAGGATTGGCGGCCTTGAAAGAGCAACCCAGATCATAGGAAGTGCCGACCCTGCCAAACTGCATCCATTCGGCGGTGCAACAGGTCTGGCGGCGATAGTCTTCGCCATAGGCTACGCCTCATGGATCGTCGGCTACCTCGGCCAGCCGCACATAGTAACCCGTTACATGAGCGTTGAAGACCCGAGAAAGCTCAGGAGGCCGGGTATCTTCATAAGCGGCACATGGACCATACTCGTCCTCTGGGGAGCGTTCTTTGCGGGATTCCTCGGATTCGCAATGTATCACGCCGGAATACTCAAGGTCAGCGACCCGGAGAAGGTCATTCCTGCCATGGCCGTTGAGCTGATGCCCGGCTGGCTTGCGGGCTTCGTTATAGCGGGCATAATCTCTGCCGTCATGAGTACGGCGGATTCACAGCTGCTCGTTGCTTCATCGGCAATAGCCAGGGACTTCTACCATAAGGTTCTCGGCAAGGAGCTGGGCAAGAAGCAGATGGTGAACATATCAAGGCTCGTCGTTGCTAGCGTTGCCCTCGTCGGCCTCTGGTTTGCCATAAGCGGCCCGAAGGTCATCTACCAGATG
>JALSON010000060.1 GCA_026986455.1 Thermococcaceae archaeon
GCCCGAACTGTGGTCTCGTCAAAAATCTCTCACTGATGTCCCAGATAACCACCGCAATTCCTGAGGAGGAGGTCAGGGAATATCTGAGAAAGCTCGGTGTTGTGTCAATTGAGGAGAAAAGGCCAAGTCCTGAACTCTGGAGGGTCTATCTGAATGGAGTTTTAATGGGAACTGTTGAGGACGGCGTAAGGCTTGCCGAGAGGATACGCACCGACAGGAGAAAGGGCAGGATAAGCGATGTCATAAATGTTGCCCTCCATGTGGAGAAGGATATCAGGGAAATCTACATCAACAGCGACGACGGCCGTGTTAGGAGGCCTCTCATAATAGTTGAGAACGGCCAGCCCAAGCTCACGAGGGAGCACGTCGAGGGCATAAAGAACGGAAGCCTGACATGGGGAGACCTCGTTAAGATGGGAATAATAGAGTACCTAGATGCGGAGGAAGAGGAGAACGCGTACGTTGCGACCTGGCCGTGGGAGGTCACCGAGGAGCACACCCATCTTGAGCTGATGCCCGCTGCAATTCTCGGTATCCCCGCCTCGCTTGTCCCGTATCCCGAGCACAACGCCGCCCCAAGAAACACCTACGGTGCGGGCATGGCCAAGCAGAGCCTCGGTCTCGGCTGGGCCAACTTCCGCATAAGGGTTGATACCCGCGGCCATCTGATGCACTACCCGCAGGTTCCGCTCGTCAACTCAAGGATAATGAAGGCGGTGGGCTTTGAGGAGAGGCCGGCCGGCCAGAACTTCGTTGTTGCTGTTCTGAGTTACCACGGATACAACATGGAGGATGCTGTGATAATAAACAAGGCATCCATAGAGAGGGGCCTCGGAAGGAGCAGCTTCTTCAGGACATACGAGGCCGAGGAAAAGAGGTACCTGGGCGGCCAGACAGACCGCTTTGAAAAGCCGGAACCGACCGTCAGGGGCTTCCTCGGTGAGAAATACTACCGCCACCTCGACGAGGATGGCATAATTTTCCCAGAGTCAAAGGTCACGGGCAAGGATGTGCTCGTTGGAAGAACCTCCCCTCCGAGATTCCTTGAAGAGCAGAGCGGCCTTGGAGGAATAATACTTCAGGAGAGGAGAGAGACGAGCGTCGCCGTCAGGCCGAGTGAAAAGGGCATAGTGGACAAGGTCATCATAACCGAAACAGGCGACGGGACAAAGCTCGTAAAGGTAACCGTGAGGGATCTCAGGATTCCAGAGTTCGGTGACAAGTTTGCCTCAAGGCACGGTCAGAAGGGTGTTATAGGTTTAATCGTCCCGCAGGAGGACATGCCCTGGACAGAAAACGGAATCGTTCCTGACTTGATTGTCAACCCGCACGGTATCCCGAGCCGTATGACCGTCGGACAGCTTATTGAGGCCATAGGCGGAAAGGTGGCGGCACTTAAGGGAAGGCGCGTTGACGGCACGGCATTCATCGGAGAGCCGGAGGAGAAGCTCAGGAAGGAGCTTGAGGAGCTTGGATTCAGACACAATGGAAGGGAAGTAATGTACGACGGCATAACGGGCAGGAGGCTTGAGGCGGATATATTCGTGGGCATAATCTACTACCAGAGGCTTCACCACATGGTTGCGGACAAGATGCATGCTCGTTCAAGAGGCCCGGTTCAGGTTCTCACAAAGCAGCCGACGGAAGGAAGGGCAAGGGAAGGCGGTCTCAGGTTCGGTGAGATGGAACGTGACGTCCTCATAGGTCACGGAGCGGCGATGCTGCTTATAGAGCGTCTCCTTGAGGAGAGCGACAAGACAGAGGTCTGGGTCTGTGAGAGCTGCGGACACGTGGCGGTTGAGGACAGGAGAAGGGGACAGGTCTACTGTCCTGTGTGCGGCGAAACGGAGCGCATAAGCAGGGTGGAGATGAGCTACGCGTTTAAACTCCTCCTGGATGAGCTGCAGGCCATGGTGATAAGGCCGTCGCTGAAATTGAAGGATAGGGTGTAGGGTGTGAGAGCCATGCAGTCAATGAAAAAGGTCATCGGGAGTATTGAATTCGGCATCCTTTCGCCCCAGGAGATTAGAAAGATGAGTGCCGCCGAGATAACGGTCCCGGACACATACGACGATGACGGTTATCCGATTGAGGGCGGACTGATGGACAAGAGGCTGGGCGTCATAGACCCGGGATTGAGGTGTGAAACCTGCGGAGCGAGGGTTGGGGGCTGTCCGGGTCACTTCGGCCACATAGAACTTGCCCGCCCTGTCATCCACGTGGGGTTTGCAAAGACAATCCACCGCATCCTTGAGAGCACCTGCAGGGAGTGCGGAAGGATAAAGCTCACGGATGAGGAAATTGCGGAGTATACAAAAAAGTTTGAGGTCATGAGCGACAGGAAGAAGGCGAAGGACAGGCTTATAAAGGAGATACACAAGAAGGCCAAGGAGAGGATGGTGTGTCCGCACTGCGGAGCACCGCAGTTCCCGCTCAAGTTTGAAAGGCCCACCATATACTGGGAGCTCAGGAAGGACGAGGAGGGGAACGAGTACAGGCACAGGATGATGCCGAGCGAAATCAGGGACAGGTTCGAGAAGATACCCGATAAGGATCTTCAGCTCCTTGGACTGCATCCCGGCAACGCCCGTCCGGAGTGGATGATTTTAACGGTTCTGCCGGTTCCTCCGGTTACCATGAGGCCATCAATAACCCTTGAGAGCGGCATCAGAGCGGAGGACGATTTAACGCACAAGCTCGTTGATATTATCCGTATTAACAACCGCCTGAAGTCCAACATAGAGGCCGGAGCGCCGCAGCTCATCATAGAAGACCTCTGGGATCTGCTCCAGTACCACGTCACGACATACATAAACAATGAGACCTCAGGCATTCCCCCGGCGAAGCACAAGAGCGGAAGGCCTCTCAAGACGCTTTCCCAGCGTCTGAAGGGTAAGGAGGGCAGATTCAGAGGAAACCTAAGCGGCAAGCGTGTCAACTTCTCCGCGAGAACCGTCATCAGCCCTGATCCAATGCTGAGCATAAATGAGGTTGGTGTTCCTATAGCGGTGGCCATGGAACTGACGGTTCCGGAAAAGGTGACAGAGTTCAATCTCGAAAAGCTCAGGCGGATGGTTCTAAACGGCCCCGAGAGGTATCCGGGAGCAAACTACGTCATCGATCCCGAAGGGAGAAGGATAAGACTCATGGAGAACAACCGCGAGAATGTTGCAGAGATGCTCGACATCGGATGGACTGTTGAAAGGCACCTCCTCGATGGCGACATAGTCCTCTTCAACAGACAGCCGTCGCTGCACAGAATGAGCATAATGGCCCACCATGTGAGGGTCATGCCCTACAGGACTTTCCGGCTGAACCTTTCAGTGTGCCCGCCCTACAACGCCGATTTTGATGGCGATGAAATGAACCTCCACGTTCCGCAGACCGAGGAGGCGCAGGCGGAGGCAAGAATCCTCATGGAGGTGCAGAACCACATCATCTCGCCGCGCTACGGCGGCCCGCTCATCGGAGGAATTCAGGATCACATATCGGGAGGCTATCTTCTCACGAGGGAAGGAGCATACTTCACCCGCTTAGAGGTCGAGCAGATGCTCATGTTTGCAGGGGTTGATGTTGAGAGACTCCCCGAGCCGGATAAGGTTGAGAACGGCGTTGAATACTGGAGCGGGAAGAGCGTGTTCTCCCTTATACTCCCGGAGAATCTCAATATCTGGTACAGGAACAAGCTCTGCGATGATCCAAGCAAATGCGAGCCCCTTGAAAAGCTGATTGAGGAGAAGCTCGTCCCTGATCCGGAAGAGGTCAAGAAACTCGCATATGATGGCTTCGTTTACATCCAGAACGGGAAGCTGCTGAGCGGTGCGATAGACAAGAAGGCCTATGGAAGGGAAGACGGGAGAATCCTTGATCTGATAGTGAGGGAATATGGAGCGGAGAGGGCCAGGCAGTTCCTTGATCAGGTCACAAAGCTGTCCATATGGGTCATAACCCACAAGGGCTTTACAACCGCCATAGACGATGAAGACCTGCCCGAGGAGGCGATAGACAGGATCAGAGAGATCATCAGAGAGGCCGAGGAGAAGGTCAACAGGCTTATAGAGGCCTATGAGAGGGGAGAGCTTGAGCCTCTGCCGGGTAAAACGCTGGAGGAGACGCTTGAGAGCAAGATCATGGCTGTTCTTGCCGAGGCGAGAGATAATGCAGGTAAGGTTGCCGAAAGGTACCTCGGTATGACGAATCATGCAGTGATAATGGCAAAAACAGGAGCAAGGGGTAAGATACTCAACATTACCCAGATGGCGGCAATGCTCGGCCAGCAGTCGATCAGAGGTAAAAGACTCTACCGCGGCTACCGTGGAAGGGTTCTGAGCCACTTCAGACCGAACGATCTTGGAGCCAGGGCAAGGGGATTCGTCGTCAACTCATACAAGAGCGGATTAACACCTCAGGAATACTTCTTCCATGCAATGGGTGGAAGGGAAGGTCTCGTCGATACCGCCGTCAGAACTGCACAGAGCGGTTACATGCAGAGGAGGCTGATAAACGCCCTTCAGGATCTCAAGGTCGACTACGACGGAACCGTCAGGGATCCAACTGGCATTATAATCCAGTTCCGCTACGGGGAGGACGGAATTGACCCAATGAGAAGCTGGGGCGGAAAGACCATTGACGTGGATAGGGTAATTGTGAGAACCCTGATCAGGCTGAGGGAGAAGGGGTGATTTGAATGGTCTCAAATGCCACCATAAAGTCTCTCGTTGATAAGTCCATACTGCCGGACAACGTCAAGGAGGAGCTCTACAGCAGGCTGATTGAGTACAACAAAAAATACAGGCTCAAGAAGAAGGAAGTGCAGGCCATTATTGAAGATGCGGAGAGGGAATATGAAAATGCCCTCATAGAACCAGGGGAGGCCGTCGGAACAGTCGCCGCCCAGTCAATGGGAGAACCATCAACCCAGATGACGCTCAACACATTCCACTACGCCGGTGTCGCCGAGATTAACGTTACCCTCGGTCTGCCGAGAATCATCGAAATCGTTGATGCCAGAAAGAACCCCTCGACACCCATCATGACAGTTTACCTCGACGAGGAGCACCGCTACGACAGGGAAAAGGCGCTGGAGGTTGCGAGGAAAATAGAGGGAACCACCATAGAGAACCTCGCCCAGAGCATGACGATAGACATCCTCAACTTTGAGTTCATAATTGACATAGACCCTGAGAGGCTTGAGAAGAGCGACCTTGACATGGAAAGGATCAAGAAGAAGCTTGAAGGCTCATTCAAGAGTGCGGAGTTTGAGGTTGACGGCTACACATTAATAATGAGGCCCAAGAAAGCCCAGAAGATAGCTGATCTCAGAAGACTTGCCGAAAAAGTTAAAAAGCATCGCTTGAAGGGTCTCTCGGGCGTTGGAAAGACAATTATCAGAAAGGAAGGCGAGGAATACGTCATATACACAGAGGGTTCAAACTTCAAGCAGGTGCTCAAGGTTCCGGGCATTGATCCAACGAGGACGAGGACGAACAACATCCACGAAATTGCGGAAGTGCTTGGAATAGAGGCGGCGAGAAATGCAATCGTTGAAGAAATAGTTAATACGATGCGTGAGCAGGGTCTTGAGGTTGACGTCAGACACATCATGCTCGTCGCCGACATGATGACCCTCGATGGGGTTATAAGGCCCATCGGAAGGCACGGTGTCGTTGGAGAAAAGGCCAGTGTGCTTGCAAGGGCCGCTTTCGAGATTACCACTCAGCATCTGTTCGAAGCCGCCGAAAGGGGAGAGGTAGACCCCCTGAACGGTGTCGTGGAGAACGTGTTAATCGGACAGCCTGTTCCGGTTGGAACGGGTATGGTCAAGCTGGCAATGAAATTACCGCTAAAACCACGGGAGGTGTGATTGATGGATTTAGCATTCGAACTTAGGAAAGTGCTCGAAACAGGAAAAGTTGTCATCGGTTCAAAGAGAACCCTTGAGCTCTCCAAGATTGGCGGGGCCAAGCTCATAATCATAGCCAAAAATGCACCAAGGGATGTCAGGGAGGATGTGGAGTACTACGCAAAGCTCAGCAACATTCCTGTGTATGAGTTCAATGGAACCAGCCTCGAACTTGGAACGCTCCTCGGAAAGCCCTTTGTCGTAGCCTCACTGGCCATAGTGGACCCGGGAGAGAGCAACATCTTAGCCCTTGCTGGGGGTAAGGGGTAATGTCGCTCAAGCTCAACACTGACCAGATCAAGTACATAGCCCTCTTCGAGAGCATGACAGGGGCCACGGTGATGGACTGCCTCATAGACAGCTCAAGGAACAGGCTCATCTACGTTATCAAGAAGGGCGAGATGGGACTGGCGCTCGGAAAGAGGGGTGCCAACGTCAAGAGGGTTCAGGGGATGCTGGGAAAGGAAATCGAGCTTATAGAGCACTCGGAGAACCCGGAAGAATTCCTCAGGAACATTTATAAAACGATGGGAGTAAAGGTTAAAAAAGTTCATATCACTGAGAAGAAAGATGGGAAGAAAGTTGCCCTCCTTGATATAAACCAGAGGGAGAAGCCGAGAGCGATCGGCAGAGGGGGGCAGAACATAAACCTCGTGAAGGAGCTAATGGAGAGGCATCACGGGATACAGGACGTGATTATAATTTGATATTTGATTTAAGAGGTGATGATCATGGCTGGTAAAAAGGCCCCGAATGGTGAATTTGCTGGAAGAAAGCTCAGGCTCAAAAGGCAGAAGTTCAGGTGGAGCGACGTCAGGTATAAGAGGAGAGTCCTCAGGCTCAAGGAGAAGAGCGACCCGCTTGAGGGAGCGCCGCAGGCGAAGGGAATAGTCCTTGAGAAGATCGCTGTCGAGGCAAAGCAGCCGAATTCAGGAATGAGAAAGGCCGTCAGGGTTCAGCTAATCAAGAACGGAAGGGTTGTAACAGCATTTACTCCGGGAGACGGTGCTATAAACCACATCGACGAGCACGATGAGGTCATTATAGAGGGAATAGGCGGTCCAAAGGGCGGTT
Source organism: Thermococcaceae archaeon (assembly GCA_026986455.1). Classification (GTDB taxonomy): domain Archaea; phylum Methanobacteriota_B; class Thermococci; order Thermococcales; family Thermococcaceae; genus Thermococcus. Next base: position 6,977 of record JALSON010000060.1, read on the forward strand.
CAGTCGGTGATATCCCGGGAATCAGGTACAAGGTCGTCAAGGTCAACAGGGTTTCCCTCAAGGAGCTCGTCAAGGGCAGGAAGGAGAAGCCGAGGAGGTGAGAGCATGGCAAAGAGCTTGCAGGAAAGGTTCTATCAACCAAAGGAGCTTAAGGTCTTTGGAAGATGGAGCGTTGAGGATGTAGTAGTTGAAGACCCATCACTCCGGCCTTACATAAATCTGGAGCCGAGGATTCTGCCCCACACCCACGGGAGGCATGCCAAGAAGCCCTTTGGAAAGGCCCAGGTCCACATAGTCGAGCGTTTGATAAACAAGGTCATGAGGAGCGGAGCCTCAAGCTACAAGGTTGGCGGACACTTCATGAGAAGGGAGCAGCGCTCATTGATGAGCAAGAAGATAAAGGCCTACGAGGTCGTCAAGGAGGCATTCACAATCATAGAGAGAAGAACCAAGAAGAACCCGATTCAGGTTCTGATAAAGGCCATAGAGAACGCCGCCCCAAGGGAGGACACGACAACCATAGCCTTCGGTGGCATAAGGTACCACATGGCGGTTGATATAGCACCCATGAGAAGGCTCGATGTCGCGCTCAGAAACATAGCCCTCGGTGCTTCAGCAAAGTGCTACAAGAACAAAACGAGCTATGCTCAGGCCTTAGCGGAGGAAATCATAGCGGCTGCCAACAGAGATCCGAAGAGCTTCGCCTACAGCAAGAAGGAAGAAATCGAGAGGATTGCACAGTCCTCAAGATGAGGCCTCTGGCATCTTTTTAATTCTCTTTCCGCTTTTCTCAAAGCTTTTTCTCAAAACCAAAAATTAGGATTACATAAAAAATTAAAAGCCGGAAACCGGACCAAAAACTAAAACTCAGTGAGTCAGGGCTTTTCCGAGCCACTTGCCCAGCGCCACTATTGTCAGTATGGGCGGCAGGCCGGGGGCATGCGGAAGAACGCTGGCATCGCAGACGTGAAGGTGCCTGACCTTCGTCTCAAGATAGCCATCAACCACAGTCCCTATGGTCGCTGTACCGCCAACATGAGTCCCCTGGGGCTTTGAAACCACGAACCGTCCGGCACCGATTTTTCCCAGTATTTCCTCGGCCACCTCCACACCACCGTTTATTCTCTTCTGATCCTCTCTCGTCACCGCTTTCGAGACCCTGCCGTCCGGGTAGACCCTGCCGGATGCATCATCGGCCGTTTTCACCATAATTCCCACCAGTTTGTCCGTGGGCATCATAAAGCCCTTCCTTCCCGCCTCCATGAATCTGACGGTTCTGCTGACGTTGATGTGGGGTGAGAGAATAAACCCCTTCTCGTCGTGGAACTCGTGGTCAACAAGCGCCATCGGGGGTTCCCCTGCCTGGTTCAGACCTTCGGCTATTCCATGAACATTCACAAAGGTATCCACGAACAGGTTTTTTCCGGCGCACTGTAAGCCCGAGTTCTGAAGGATTATGGGAGTTGTTAATGCCCCGGCTGCGAGTATGACATTGTCTGCTTCTATCTCCACGTATCCCTTTTTCCCGCGTCCCCTTATACCCCGGACTTTTCCATCCCTGACGATAGCCTCATGAGCCTCTGTCTCATAGAGAACCTCGGCTCCCAGCGCAAGGGCATCAGCGAGGTAGTTGAGTGCTGTCCATTTTGCGGCCCGCATACAGCCGAATGTGCAGCATCCGCAGCGCACGCACTTAGAGAAGTCGAGGAACTTCGGCATCGGCTCCATTTTATAGCCTAAATCAGATGCTGCTTCCCCCATGCTCAGCGATGCATCGGAAAGAAGGCTCTTCGGGGTTGGGCTAATTCCCATTTCTCTCTCCGCCTTTCTGAATTCTCCCTCAAGGTCTATCCCGAGGTCATTAAACTCTTCCTGAAGACAGCGGGTTCCGTTTGCACAGGAAACAACCGTTGAACCGCCAGCCATTATCGTGCGCCACAGAATGACCCCTTCCTCCGATGTCCTCGGGGTTCTGTAGCCCGTTGTCTCAAAATATCTCAGGGAGTCTTTGAATGTGCCAATATGCTCCTCATACCTCCCGGCTTCCACGATTAAAACCTCTCTCCCCATCATGCTGAGCTCTCTCGCTACGGTGGCCCCTCCAGCTCCAGAACCAACAACCACATATTCCCAGTGCTTTTTCATATAAACCAGCTCCACACCGAAATTGATTAAAGAAGAGTTATTCCCAAGTTATCTTAGATGCTCAAGGTATATATGGCTTTGGATTCATATTTAACCCCGGGAGGTTCCAGTTTACAAGTTACGAAAGAGGGTTTGTCTACCACAGAGGTGGCAAGATGTAGCGGGCCTCATCGTTGCTAATCTGAGCAGGGTAAGGATCGAGTGGTTATAAGCACCGTTTTTGGACTGAATTCTATATAGCCATTATATGTCTTCACCAAAAGACATTTATTTCCAAAAACGAATAAGCTACCATGAGGATAGAAATTGTTAGAATGGACAAAAACGGAAGAATATACCTCCCAGCGTCTCTGAGAAAGAGGTTCAAAGCGGAGTCCTTTTACGTTGAAGAGAGGGAAGGGGAGATAGTTCTTATCCCGGTTCGCAAAAAACTCAAGAAATATTACGGGATGTTCAGGGGTAAAAATCTAAGCGCGGGGGAGATCGATAGGCTTATTGAAGAGGAAACAGAAAAACTCCTGAGGGAGGAACTGTGAAGGCTTACGTTGACGTTAACGTTATCTACTATTTTCTAACTGCCAACAAGGAGTTTGGAGAACGTTCAAGGGAGTTGGTGGAAAGGTACAGTGGAAATATGATTACATCCGCATTAACAGTGTGGCAGCTCTACATACTGTTCAGAAGGGATAAACGGAAACTATCTCTCACCCAGATTTTGTCGGATATCGGCGTTAAGGTTGTTCCCCTGACCGAGGATATTCTTAAAAGTGCTGAAAACTGCAAGAAGCTCGATTTTGATGATGCCATTCACTACGCGACAATGAAGGCTCATGGAGTAGAAACAATCCTATCCAACGACAGAGATTTCGACAGGGTCGACGTGAAGCGGATCTTTTAAGCGGTTCCCGATTGGTCTTATGCCCTTTACGATATCATACCCTCCGGGAGGAGGGAAATGGAGTTTCGGGATTATTTGATGCATGAAGAATACGTTTTTTCAGTCTTTACTGACCTTGATGAATTGATCTCTGAAAAAGATAAGGCGCAGGTTATCAAATTCATTCTTAAACCCTCTGAAAGATAGCCCAGTATTCAGAGAATCAAACTCCTCCCCACCATATTTTCCGGCTTCTCGATCCCAAAGAAGTCTAGAACCGTCGGTGCTATGTCCAGAAGCGATGGTTCTTCGAGATCAACCTTTTCGAAGCCCCACAGTACCAGCGGAACCCTAACAACAGGCTCGTTCATCGAGCCGTGCATTCCCCTGACCCAGTGGCTGGCTCCTTTTATCCCCTTGCACATTCTGTGGGAGCAGAACCAGTAGCCTGGCTTTGCTGAAACTATCAGCTCTCCGCTGTGGGGAGTGTCAAGGTGAGGCAAATCCTCGCGGAAAAAGACTTTGTCCACGCCCGGAGCCCTTCTGAGGACGTCAAATGCCTCCTCGGCCTGATTCGGATCACGCAGATAAATATGAACCCCCCCGCCCGAAGAAACGCGGAGCGTATCTATGCCGTGCTTCCTCAGATAAACCCTCAGATTCACCCACGTATGAACCTCTTCCTGTCCGTGGTCGGCGAAGATTATGAATGCGTATTCCTTCTTCAACCTTTCCCAGAGGGTTCTAACGGCGGTATCGACGGTTTCAATGGCTTTGAGGGCGCCTTCACTCAGGGGCCCGTGATCGTGGCTCATACCGTCAATAGAGGCGAAGTGCACCAGGAGAAGTTCGGGCTGGCATTCTTCATAGAGATACAGGGCGGAGTTGAGAACCCACAAATCCTTACGCCAGTCCCTTCCATGCTGCCGGTAGAGCTTGTCGTCGCTGAAGAAGGGGGGAAATATTCTGACATTCGTTCCGCTGAACGGGGGCATGGTGTAGCCGGAAACGCTGGCGCTTCTTATGCCTCTGGAGCGCAGAACATCAACGATGGTGGGGGCTTTTATAACCCTGTGAGGGTTAAATGCAATCTCATAATCATAAAAATTAACCTTTTTGTCGGTCAGACGGTCGTAATAGCCGTTCTCAACGACACCGTGATCCCTCGGATAGACTCCTGTCATGATGCTGGTGTGGACTAAATCGGTGAGTGTGGGAAATATTGAATCAACCACCGTGAAGTAGCCGCCTTCTGCCAGTCTGCTGAGGAATGGCATGTGTTTGAGGTTGTATGTCCCGCAGCCGTCGAGGCTTATCAGGGCGAGCTTTTTTCTCATGGAGGGGAATAGGAGGGAGGATTAAAAAAGTTTATTTCCGGGATGAGATTCAGGTATGCAGGAGCTCTCTAGGGCTGGTGTTCTTCCCGGCCTCCTTTCCCAGGCCCGCAGCTTCATCCAGCATCGGGAATTCTCTCAGGAGCAGCATGTAGTGTCTCTCCTCAAGAGCCTTGGGTTTGACAGGGATCACGATAACCGTGTCTGTAAAGAGGGCATGGTCTTTTAAGGAGGTTAAAAACTTAAACACGGATTCAAACCCATTTTCGATAATAAGATACTCAAGACCGTCGATTATAATGCTCTTGGAGCCCTTTTCAGACCTCATAAAGGATATAAGCCCATGGGCAAGGCGTTCAAGGTTGCGTGGATGGATAACTCCCTGCCCATTAACTTTTGCCAGCCAGATAATAGGGATCTCGAACCCCAGATGTGGCTTTAAATTTTCAGGCTTCTGCCGGGTTATTATAGTTGCCTTTCTTCCCTGCAACAGACTTTTACATTCCTCGCAGAGTCTCCTGGAGTGCTCGGTGAGGTATAAACCCGGAGAGAGATTTTCAACAACCTCTCCTGGAAGCGGCTGCACAACGGGAATCAACCTGTATCTCTGACTTAATCCTACAAACAGCTTTATCCATGCATATACCAGCAGAAGCCCGAATATATTTATCAAAAGGTTGGCAATGCTGTTCAGGATTTCAGCAGTTCTGGCATCTATATCAATCAGACCTGCCCTGTCCAGATTAAGAGGCAGGAAAAATATCTTTGGAGACCGCGTAGATCGCAAAGCTGATTATTATGAGATCATAAAACTTTAAAAGAGGTATTTCCCATTTTTTTAACTCTCTTCGCACCATAAGAGCCAGAATCACGAGTACAAACCGGAGAATTAAATTCCCCATGGCGTTAACCGCCCCTACCCATCCAATCATAATATCCCTCCACGATTGATGTGTAACAACGGGAAATCAAAGACTAATTTGGCATCAGGGGTTATATAAATTTTTCAGGTAATAATCAAGAGTCCTCTGCTTCCTAAGCCTCAGTAACCAGCTTTTCTCAAGATAGCGCTCTAAGGGATGCTCAAGGAATCCTCTGAGGGAATTCAATGCCTCCTCAAGGGTGCTGAATCTTCCAAGCGGGTTCCCCATCGCCTTTTTGACCCCCAAACGAATCTGCCACACACCAACGGGGGCGTAGTATCTGGGTGTTACCTCCCTGAAGACCAGAATCCTTGCACTCCTCCTTCTTGTTCTGAGGGCTTCAAGAACGCTCAGGCGGGCGGCGTAGTATGCTCCTGTGGTTTCAACGGCGTATCCCTTAATCCCCCTGAAATCCTCATAATCATGAATCACCTGAGGCTCACCGCTTCCGAACAGCGAACCCCTGAGCCACACCTCAAGGAGCTCAAAGGCATAGCTCTCGGGCATCAGGACAACACCATAGCGGTTGCCCAGGAATTCATGGAAATAGACCTCGTAGTCGCTTATTTCCGGATACTGAAGGACTTCACGCCTCAGGTTTTTGCCTATCGTATCCTGGACAGCGGTAATGCTCCACCTTGTGGGGACGAGCTTCCTGTTGAGGCCGAGGAGTCCGGCGGAGAGGAGCCTTGTAATGTAGTACTCGTCAAACCCCCAGTTGTAAAGCCTCATTATTGCCTGCTCTGCCTTCAGCTCATCGCTAACGACATAGTCAGTTCTGCGCGGGATTTTTGGATTCTCCGTGAGCTCAAAATCAAGGAGCTCAGCTTTAGGCCCAACCGGCGGGGCAAACTCGCTCGGGAGGATTTTCATAATGGGCTTCCTCTTGAGGAGGATTTCACTGTCGACGGGCTTTACTGACATTGCAAGCTCCTGAATTTCGCCAAGTATCCTGCCGCTCCTCCTGACATGCACATCCGCTTTTGTTTCTCCCATAACGAGCAGCGAGCGATAGTAAAGGATATCCTTTATGCTCTTGTCCCCCCATTTGAGCGGACTGTCAAGATTTGAGGTGTTCCCCTCAATTGGGGGAACCAGAGGGCCGATTCTGACCTTGGGGTAGCCGTATTCACCAACAAAAACGCTCGGCGGAGAAGAACCAAAAATCTCCCTTCTGTTTAGCTTTGACTCAACTCTCCTGGCTACCCTGAAGCGTTCAAGGATTGGGCAGGTTGGCCTTCCGCAGAGCAGCTTCCTGCCCTTGCAGACTGCACAGAGTTTTGAGTTGAAGAGCCCGGTCATCGGTGGGGTGTATGCACGAAGGGGTATTTATGGTTTCTGAGGGTGTGTCGGGGCATGAAAGCGCAAGTATGCATTTAAATTCAACAAAAAATGTTAATTATTTTGCTAACATTATCCGGTATGCAAATTGAATTTGTTTTCCTAAAATTTTATATAAATATAGCACTTTTTTATACATTGAGGTGTTTTTATGTACGGCAACTGGGGAAAGTTTCTGCGTGTAAACCTCTCCACTGGAGAGGTGAAAGTCGAGGAATACGACGAGGAGTTTGCCAAGAAGTGGCTTGGGAGCAGGGGGCTTGCAATATACCTCCTTCTGAAGGAAATGGATCCAGCAGTTGACCCCCTAAGTCCCGAAAACAAGCTGATAATAACCCCCGGCCCGCTGAGCGGAACGAGCGCCCCCACCGGCGGGAGGTACAACGTCGTTACCAAGAGTCCGGCCACGGGCTTCATAACCATGGCAAACTCCGGCGGCTACTTCGGAGCAGAGCTTAAGTTCGCAGGGTGGGACGCGATTGTTGTCGAGGGCAGGGCAGAGAAGCCGGTTTATATCTATATAAAAGATGAAAACGTTGAGATTAGGGATGCATCGCACCTCTGGGGTAAGCTTGTAAGTGAGACGGAGGAGGCCATAAGGAAGGAAATAGGCAGTAAAAGGCTCAGGATAGCCCTGATCGGCCCTGCCGGGGAAAAGCTCGTCAAGTTTGCAGCTATAATGAACGATGGACACCGCGCTGCAGGCAGGGGCGGCGTTGGAGCTGTAATGGGAAGCAAGAACCTCAAGGCCATAGCCGTCGAGGGGAGCAAGACTGTTGCCATAGCTGACAAGCAGAAGTTCATGTTAACAATCAGGGAGAAGATCAACAAGCTCAGGAACGATCCGGTTGCCGGTGGCGGGCTGCCGAAGTACGGCACAGCGGTTCTTGTAAACATCATCAATTCCAACGGACTCTATCCAACGAGGAACTTCCAGACGGGTGTCTTCAAATATGCGGAGGAGCAGAGCGGTGAGGCAATGACCGCGAAGTACCTCATAAGGAACCAGCCCTGCTATGCGTGTCCCATAGGCTGCGGAAGGGTCAACAAACTTCCGACGGTCGGCGTTACTGAAGGGCCGGAGTACGAGAGCACATGGGCTCTCGGGGCAAACCTGGGCATAAACGACCTCGCGAGCATAATTGAAGCAAACCACCTCTGCGATGAGTACGGTCTGGACACGATATCAACGGGCGGAACGCTCGCAACCGCCATGGAGCTTTACGAAAAGGGATTCATAACGGATGAGGAGCTCGGAGATGCTCCGGCTTTCAGATGGGGGAACACGGAGGTTCTCCACTACTACATAGAAAAGCTCGCGAAGAGAGAGGGCTTTGGAGACAAGCTGGCAGAGGGCGGCTACCGCCTCGCTGAGAGCTACGGACACCCCGAGTACTCCATGAGCGTTAAAAAGCTTGAACTGCCCGCCTATGACCCGAGGGGAGCCGAGGGTCACGGTCTCGGCTATGCAACCAACAACCGCGGCGGCTGCCACATAAAGAACTACATGATAAGCCCGGAGATACTCGGCTACCCGTACAAGATGGATCCGCACGACATAAGCGACGACAAGGTCAAAATGCTCATAATCTTCCAGGACCTCAGCGCGCTCATCGATGCTGCAGGGCTGTGCCTCTTCACGACCTTCGGCCTTGGAGCCGATGACTACCGCGATATGTTAAATGCAGCCCTTGGCTGGGACTTCTCCACCGAGGACTACCTCAGGATAGGCGAGAGGATATGGAACGCCGAGCGCATCTTTAACCTCAAGGCAGGTCTCGACCCGGCTAAGGACGACACGCTGCCGAAGCGCTTCCTTGAGGAGCCCATGCCGGAGGGACCGAACAAGGGCCATGTCGTCAGGCTGAAGGAGATGCTCCCGAGGTACTACGCCCTCAGAGGCTGGACGGAAGACGGAAGGGTTCCGGAGGAGAAAGCCAAGGAGCTTGGCATTGAGGAACTCCTGTGAATCTTTCTTTATTTCCCAATTTTGTTCCGTAAGGTTTTTAGAGGTGCCCTGAGAAGTGCTTTCTTAAGGTGATAACATGAAATATTCGCACCATTCCACACGCTCCTCAAACCAAAGCAGGGAATACACCTTCAGCCTATGGGATGGTAAGGTTATAGTGAAGCCGAAGCTTGATATGAAGTACCTCTATATAGAGACGACGAGCAGGTGCAATCTGAAGTGCGAGATGTGCTTCAAGCAGTACTGGGAGGACAGCGAGGGGGACATGGACTATGACCTCTTCCTCAAGATACTCGACGATGCGGAGGAGTTCCCAGAGCTGAAGATGATATATTTCGGAGGGATAGGCGAGCCCTCGGTTCATCCGCGCTTCATGGACATGGTGCGCGAGGTGAAGAGGAGGGGCTTTGCCCTCGGGATGAGCACCAACGGAACTCTCCTCAGGGATGATATGCTGAGGGAGTTTGCGAAGCTCGGGGTTGAGCTCGTCTATTTCTCCATGGACACGGTTCCAACTGCTCAGAACGCCATAACCCTTGGACACCTTGCGGCGGCCCTTACCGCGGATAAGATAAGGAAGCTCGTTAAGTACAGGGAGGAAACGGGAACCCACCGGCCGAGCATAGGCGTTGAAGTCGTTGTAACAAAGGAGAACTACATGGAGCTTCCGGAGCTTGCCAGGTATCTGAAAGAGCTGGGCGCCGATGCCATGCTCGTTTCAAACCTTCTCCCCATGACTGAGGAGCAGGTCAATGATGTGATCTATGACGGGAGCATTGACATGGAGCCGGTGGTGGATGAGCTCTATAAGGTCGCCCACGAGGGTCTGTACATCAAAATCCCGTATTTTGAGCTGAGAACGGAGCGCTCCTGCGACTTCGACGAGAACAACGTCGCCGTTGTCAGGTGGGACGGGGAGGTTTCGCCATGCTACCGCTTCCTGCACAGCTATTACGAGTACATCTTCGGCAGGAGAAAAAAGGTCAACGCATACTCCTTCGGCAACGTGAGGGAGAAGACTCTCGCGGAGATATGGACGGGTGAAAAATACACATGGTTCCGCTTCACAATGAAGAACTACATGTATCCCTCGTGCACAGACTGTTCCCTCAGGGATGCGTGCGACT